>NZ_JAQECM010000053.1:12673-16246 GCF_027669965.1 Candidatus Collinsella stercoripullorum
GGCGCGGGTGCCGTCCATGGCCCGCGCCGGGCGCGGGGTCGCCCTATGCGTCGAGCTCCTTGAAGCCCTCCCCGATGGCCTCCGACACGTCGGCTATGAACACGATGGCCTCGGGGTCGTGCTCCGCCACGACGGTCTTCAGGATGGACAGCTCGCGGCGGTCCAGGATGATGAGCAGCATCGGGCGGTCCTTCCCGCTCCACACGCCGCGCGCCTGGACCTCGGTGACGCCGCGCCCCATCTCGTACATCACGTCGTCCGCGATCCGCTCGTGCTGCTCGGAGATGACGAAGGCCATGCGCCTGCGGTCCGCGCCGTCGACCACGCGGTCCACGACCATGCCCATGAGCACCATGGCGATGGCCGCGTACAGGGCGTTCTCGAGCGAGAACACCGGTGCGCTCGCGGCGCACACGGCGACGTCGATGGCCATGACCGTGGACCCGACGGGCAGCGAGGTCTTGCGCGAGATGATCTGCGCGATGGTGTCCGATCCGCCCGTGTTGACGCCGCAACGGAACACCAGGCCGTAGCCCAGGCCCGAGATGATGCCGCCCCACAGGGCGCACAGCATGAGGTCGCGCTCGCCGAGGGGGGCGACGAAGGGCGCGAAGAGGTCGGTGAAGAAGCCGAACAGGACGAAGCCCGTGATCGTCTGCACGGCGTAGCGCGCCCCGCCGGTGCGCAGGACGAACAGCAGGAGCACCGCGTTCATGACGATCGTCTGGGTGCCGACGGGGAGGTTGAGCCCGGCGCGCCGGCCGAGCTCGGCCACGATGGTGGCGAGGCCCGTGAGGCCCCCGGCGGCGAGACCCTGGGGGACCATGAAGACGTCGACCGCCAGCGCCGCGATCGCGCAGCCCAGCGCCACGAGCGGAAGGTCGCGCACGAACCTCGATCGGATGATGCGCTGGATGTCGATAGCCCTCGCCATGGGTCCCCTCTCGCCGCCGTGATGCTCCGGCTATTGTGTCACAACCGCACCTCGAGAAGAAGGCGAACGCGCCGCCCCGGGGGGTGGGTCGCCGCGCCGGCGGCATCGCGTGCGCCGGTCGGGCGGCCCGCGTGGTTTTCTCGCGGAGCGCCCGTCGCGCCCGCGCCGCCCGGCGGCCGCGCGGTTGCGCGCGGGACCGTGCGCAACCGCGCCGTTATGGCCGTTTTCCGTCGCCCGCCGCTTTGGCCCCTTCGCGTGAAAGCGCACGTCGATGCAGGTCGCGTATGGTATGGTGGACGTGCCGCCGGCGGGCGCGGACGCGCGCGTCCCCCCGGGGCGGGCGCCCTTCCCGGGCGCTCCGATACAGACCTGTGCCGTGGGGAGGGGCATGATCCCCGCGCACACCCACGAAAGGGGGCAGCATGAGCGACGACGAGCTCAAAAAGGTTGCCAACGAGGTTCGCCGTGGAATCGTGACGGGCGTGCACGCCGCCAAGTCCGGCCATCCCGGCGGATCGCTCGGGGCCGCCGACATCATCACCTACCTGTACTTCGAGGAGATGAACATCGACCCGGCCGATCCCGCCAAGCCCGACCGCGACCGCTTCGTCCTGTCCAAGGGCCACTGCGCGCCGGCCCTCTACTCCGCGCTCGCCAGCCGCGGGTACTTCCCCCGCGAGGACCTGGAGACGCTGCGCCATATCGGCAGCCACCTGCAGGGCCATCCCAACATGAACGACACCCCGGGCGTGGACATGTCCACCGGCTCGCTCGGCCAGGGCATCTCCGCCGCCGTCGGCATGGCGCTCGCGGCCAAGCACTGGGGCGACGCCTACCGCGTCTTCGCCCTGCTGGGCGACGGCGAGGTCGAGGAGGGCCAGGTGTGGGAGGCCGCCATGTTCGCGGGCAACCACGCGCTCGACAACCTCGTCGTGATCGTGGACCACAACGGCCTGCAGATCGACGGGACCATCGAGGAGGTCAACTCCGCGATGCCGATCGCCGACAAGTTCGCCGCCTTCGGCTTCCAGGTGATCGAGCTCGCCGACGGCAACGACATGGCGCAGGTCCGCGCCGCGTTCGAGGCGGCGCGCGCGGTCAGCGGCAAGCCGGTGTGCATCGTCGCCGAGACCGTCAAGGGCAAGGGCGTCTCCTTCATGGAGGGCCAGGTCGGCTGGCACGGCAAGGCCCCGAACGACGAGCAGTTCGAGCAGGCGATGGCCGAGCTCGAGAAGGAGGCGTAAGCGATGGCAGACGTGAAGAAGATCGCCACCCGTGCGAGCTACGGCGAGGCGCTCGTCGAGCTGGGTGCCGAGCACGACGACTTCGTGGTCCTCGACGCCGACCTGGCGGCGGCGACCCAGACCGGCAAGTTCAAGGCCGCCTACCCCGACCGCTTCTATGACGCGGGCATCGCCGAGGAGAACCTCATGGGCATGGCGGCGGGCATCGCCACGACCGGCCATGTGGCGTTCGCGAGCACCTTCGCGATGTTCGCCGCGGGCCGCGCCTTCGAGCAGGTGCGCAACTCCATCGGGTACCCGCATCTGAACGTGAAGATCGGCGCCACGCACGCCGGCATCTCGGTGGGAGAGGACGGCGCCACCCATCAGTGCAACGAGGACATCGCCCTCATGCGCACCATCCCCGGCATGACGGTGATCGTGCCGTCCGACGACGTCGAGGCGAAGGCCGCCGTGCGCGCCGCCTACGAGCTCGACGGCCCGGTCTACATGCGCTTCGGCCGCCTGGCCGTGCCGGTGGTCAACGACCGCCCCGACTACGAGTTCGAGGTCGGGCGCGGCATCGTCATGCGCGAGGGCGCCGACGTCACCATCGTCGCCTGCGGTCTCATGGTCCAGGCCGCGCTCGAGGCGGCCGAGACCCTGTCCGCCGAGGGCATCGACGCGGAGGTCCTGAACATCCACACCATCAAGCCGCTCGACACCGAGCTCATCGTCGCGAGCGCGGGCAAGACCGGGCGCGTGGTGACCTGCGAGGAGCACTCCGTCATCGGCGGCCTGGGCGAGGCGGTGTGCTCGGCGCTCGCCGAGTCCTGTCCGGTGCCGGTGAAGAGGGTCGGCGTGAACGACGTCTTCGGCGAGTCCGGCCCCGCGGTCGACCTGCTGCACAAGTACGGCCTGGACGCCGAGGGCGTCGCCGCGGCCGTGCGCGCCTTCATGGCGTAGCGCGGGGCATCCGTCCCCGCAGGGACCGGTTCGGCGCATGGCGCCCCGGTCCGCGATACGGGTCCGTCCCGGTGCGCGGAGCGCCGGGGCGGACCCGTTTTCCATGCCGTCGGGCGCTCGCGGCATCGACCGGCGGCTGCGCCGTTGTCTCGGTCGCGCGGCGCTTGCCCTGCGCCCCGTCGGGAACGGCGGCCCGCCGTCGGAGCCGCCTCGTCGGGATCCGCCCCCGTCCCGATGGCGCGTAGTACCATAACGGGGTACAAGACCCGGGACACGCAGCGCCGACGAGGAGCACCCATGAGCGAGAACCCTGAGAAGAACGACGAGCGGCCGGCCGGCACCGAGCCCGCGGACGCCCCCGGCACCGATCCCACCGGCGACCCCGGCGCCGATCCCGCGTCGCCCGCCGCCGGCTGCGAGCCGGGGTCCGGGGAGGCGCGCCCCGAGCCC
>NZ_JAQECM010000054.1:0-227 GCF_027669965.1 Candidatus Collinsella stercoripullorum
CGTATCTCCTGTGGGTCCCCATGTCCAGCAGCGCATCCCTCCCGACGGCCCGGTACGTCTGCTGCCATTTTCTCACAGCCTTGGCCGGCACGCCGAGGCGCGCCGCGGCGGCCTTGTGGCCGAGCCCGCGGCCGAAGAGCCCGCAGGCCCGCCCCCTCGCCGACCTGTCGTAGACCGTCATGGAAAAGCCTCCCATCTCTCGGACTTTACTTTCCGGTCCAAGAAAT
>NZ_JAQECM010000054.1:237-15933 GCF_027669965.1 Candidatus Collinsella stercoripullorum
GGTCCAAGAAATGGGAGGCAGTTCACGGCCCCGCGCGTCCCTGAGCCTGCGCAGCGCCCGGACGCTGCGCCCCCGCGCCCGGCGCATCTCGCCCCCGCGCCGCAGCGGGCCACGGACGGTCCGGCAGCCGGCACGGCGGATGATGCCGCAGCCGGCGGGGCCCCGCTCCGTTCGGCCCCCGCCCCGGCGGGCGCCCCTGCGGGGGAGCCCCGTTCCTCAGATGACCCCGGGGCCGTCCACGCGTTCGGCCATCCGGGCATCCCCGAGGACTTTCTCGCCCGCGACCGGGCCGCCCACCCCCACGGCGAGGGCCGCCGCCGGTCGGCGACGGATGCCGTCCGCAGGTCCGTGGAGGGCATGGACCGTCGGGCGCTGCGCCGCGCCGGCGCCCTTATCGTCGCGGCGGTCGCCCTTGTCGCCGCGGTCGGTCTCGCCTGGAACGCCGATACCCAGCTCCGTCTGCGCGCCGAGCAGGCGGCGCAGGGAGGCGGTGACGCCGGCTCGGACGATGCGTCCCCGATCGCGCTGCCGGCCGAGGGCTTCGGCGGCGGGTTTCTGACCCGCGCGGGGGACGAGCTCCTCTGGGCCGCCTCCGACGGCATCTACTCCGCGTCGAAGGACGCGCTCGTCTCGGGCGATGTGCAGCCGGAGGCCGTCGTGGAGGGTGTCGACGCCGATTTCCTGTATGCGGACGGAGGCGGCTCGCTCGTCTTCGTCGCCGACGGCGCGCGCCTGTGCCGTATCTCGGAGGTGGGCGCGGGCGATGCCGAGGAGCTCTACGCGGCCGCCGACGGCGCGCGGATCGACGGGTTCGTCCTGCGCGGCGGCACGGCCCTCATCGCGGTGACGGGTCCCGCCCCCGAGGGCGGTGACGCCGCGTCCGGCGCGGGGGAGACGGCCGCGGGCCCGGAGGACGATGCGACGCGCGACGCGGCGGACACGGTGTCCCTGCTCGCCGCCGACCTGACCGCCGCCGGGGCGCCGGCGTGGGCGACGGTGCTGTCCGTCCCCGCGGACCGCGCGTGGCTGTTCGATGCGGGAGGGCGGGTCTCCCTGCTCTCGACGGACGACGCCTCGTGGTCCCTGCGCGCCGCCGACGCATCGGGCATCGACGCCTCAGGTGCGACCGCGGCGGCGTTCCGCGAGCTCATGCACGGCGGCGAGCGCATCGAGGCGGCCTTCTTCGACGGGGAGGAGCTCTACAGCACCGCTGGCGACGGGTCGGGCGCGGTCCGCACCGCGCGCCAGGAGCTCGGCGGCGCGTTCGACGACTACCAGGCGGTCGCGGGCGTCCCGCTCATGGCGGGCGGCTCGTCCGCCTGCGTCATGGTCACCCAGAACGGCGGGCTCGCATGGGTCGACGCCGGCACGGGGTTCCTGAACGACATCTCGACGGTCCTCGACGGGCTCGGGTCCGAGCCCGGTCCCTCGACGTGCCGCCTGGCGGTGGACGGCACGACCGCGTTCCTGCTGGTCGAGTCCGCCGCCGGCCACGGGACGCTCGCGGCGGTCGACCTCGACGCCGACCCTGTCGGCGCGGACGTCATTGTAAAGTAGGGCTACGGCGGATCGCCGGGAAGGAGCGAACGATGTATTGCGGTAACTGCGGGGCCAAGAACGACGACGGCAACGACTTCTGCATCCAGTGCGGGGCGAACCTCAAGCAGTTCATGGCCCCCGGCGCGCCCGGGGCCGCACCGGGGCCCGCGCAGCCCTCCGCCCCCCCAGGTGAGGACCCCGGCGCCGGCGCGCCCGCGCCGCGGCGACGTGGAGATCCCGCGGGGGAAGCCCTACGAGCCGCCGGTCCGACCCCTGCCCGCCCGTCCGGCGCAGGACCGGGCCGCCGCCCCCGTGCGCTCGCGGGCGGACGCGGGCTTCGCCGTGCCCCGCCCCGCCGACCCGGCGCGCCGGCAGGTCGCTCCCTCGCATGCGCGCCCGTCGGGCAACCCCACCTCCGGGCAGCTCCCGTCCATCGTGGCCGACCGCCCGCGCTCGTCCTTCGAGCCCCATCTCACCCTCATCCGCTCCAACGGGACGCGCTACCGCATCACCGAGTTCCCCGCGCTGGTGGGCAAGGGGTCCGCGGCGAACGTGCGCATCGGCGGGAACACCGCCATCTCGCGCGTCCATGCGAGCATCGCGTTTCTGGGGACGGGGTTCTCGATCGAGGACAAGGCGTCCACCAACGGCACGGGCATCAACGGCAACGCGCTCGCCCCGGGGGAGCGCGTCAAGCTGAACGACGGCGACCGCATCACCCTCGGTGACGAGGACTTCATCGTCGAGATCAAGTAGCTCCCCCGCGAACGGAGGCCGCCATGCCGACGCCGAGGGGGCGCGGATGCGCAAGCGCCCGCGTCCCCTCGGCGTCGTTCGCCTATGGAGTTGGAATCGTTTCGCGGTCCGTCTGGCGGCAGGGACCGTTCCCGTGGGACCCGGCTATGCCGTCGCGCTGTTTCGCACGGGCCCGTTCAGGGCGTCGAGCATGCGGCGGAAGGAGTCCTTGAGGTTCGCCCCCTGGTCGACGGAGCGCTTCTCCTTCTGGGGGCGCAGGGATGCGCGGGGCTTCGGGGCCTCTTGCCGATCGGTGCGCTCGTCTTTGGAGAAGGCGGTGGGGGAGACGAGGAGGCCGGTTCTCTGTGTCGGGGGGAAGGAGAATCGGTTCGCACGTTGGGATGGCTGCAATGATGACCATGTGCTCGCTGCATGTCGGGAAGAATGCATGCCGGGCCTCCTCGCTCATCCACCACGTCGCGCTATCCGGTGTCGCTGCTGTTCGGATGCGCTGAGCCCATTATGCCCGCGGGTGCGCCTTAAGGCCGCTTAAGCATCTCTTACGCCTGTTTGTCCGTTATGTGATTGCGCAGGTGGGGCGGGGAAAGAGGCGCAGCGCGCGACCCCCGGGGGCTTCTGCCGTATGTGCAGAAACTGTCGAGGGATGCGCCTCGGCGCGGTGCGTGCGCGCCGGAAGGCCGTGGGGCGGGGGAGGCGGTGCGGGCAGATGCCGCGGTCTTCGCCGGACGGCCCGCGGGCGCCGCCCGGGCCCTCCGATGTGCCCGCGGGCCCCGGTGCGCGTCGGAGCGCGGGTTGCGGTCGATGTAATGATCCGCAATAAAACGCTGCGCACGTGCCGGGATGTGCTACGTTTGATACATCCGCAGGAGGGGTGCGGATGCGCCGTCCGAACGGGGCGGTATGCTGTGATGCCGCGGGGGCGGTCCGTCCGCGCCTTCGGTAACGGGTCAGGGGGTGCTCGATGTTCCACGTTGCGATCTTGGAGGACGATCCCCGGCAGGCAGAGTCGCTCGCGCGCATGATCGAGGCCTCTCCCTGCGCCTCGCGCGTGGAGATCGTCGGGGTCGCCCAGCCAGCCGTCTCGCTCGCCGAGGCCTTCGGGGACGGCGTCGACATCCTGTTCGTCGACATCCAGCTCGGCGAGGCCCGCGCCACCGGCATCGACCTCGTCGACGCGCTCGCCCCGCGCGACGGGAGCATGCAGGTCATCTACGTCTCGGGCTACCTCGAGTACGCCTCGGACGTCTACCGGACCAAGCACACCTGGTTCCTCCCCAAGCCGGTCGAGCAGAGCGCGCTCGACGCGGCGCTCGAGCGCGCCATCGACAACCTGGAGCAGGCCCAGCAGCAGCCCCTGCTCGTGCGCGCCTCCGGCTCGCTCATCCAGATCCTCCCGCAGAACATCGTCTATGTGGAGAGCGAGCGCCGCAAGGTGCGCATCCACGAGCGCGGCCGCGTGATCGAGACCTACGCCAAGATGTCCGACATGGAGGCGAGCCTTCCGCGCCAGTTCGCGCGCTGCCATAAGAGCTTCCTGGTCAACATGAGCTTCATCTCCGAGCTCCGCGCCCGCGACCTCGTGCTGCTCGACGGGACGGTGCTCCCGGTGAGCCAGCGCTGCCACAAGGCGCTGCAGCGCTGCTTCATCGACCACGTGGGACGCTCCGTGTAGGGCCGCCGTGTCGGAGCTCGCGGCCTACATCCTCGTCCAGGCGAGCACCTTCGCCGTGACCATGGCGCTCGCCGGCGGCATGGCGATCATGCTGCCGATCCCCCGGCGCGTCCGCTATTTCGCGGCGATCGGCGCCGTGGGGCTCGTCTTCCAGCTCATCGGGTCGTCCGATGGCCTGCTCCGCGTCCTGAGCTTCGCCTCGTTCACGGGCTTCACGCTCGCCTCCTGCACGGGCCCCGTGCGCTTCCGGGTGCTCGCGATGGCCCTCGTCTACACCGCGGCGATCGCGGGGGAGGCGGTGTGCTCCGTCGTCAGCGTGGCCCTGCTGGGCGGCTTCGATTTCTCCATGGCGTTCCAGCTCGCGCATCCGGTGGAGTTCCTGTTCATCAGGCTGCTGGACACGGCCCTGATCATTGCGGGCTCCTACGCCTCCGCTCTCCTGTCCCGCCGCGTCGTCCACGGCGGCGAGTCGCGCCGTGCCGCCCTGATGATCCTCTTCATGCCGCTGCTCCAGGTCGTGCTGCTGATGGGGGCGCTCTACCTCCAGCTGAACGTCACCGGGATACATGCGGCGCTCTCGGCGGGCATCGCCGCGGCCGCCCTGCTGTTCTTCGCCGCCGACGTGCTGCTCGTGGTCACCATCGAGCGCATCGGGCAGGCGAGCGCGGAGCGGGAGCGCGCCCGCGCCATGGAGCGGCAGCTCGACGGCTATCTCGAGCAGTACGCCGTCCTCGCGCGGCGCAGCGCCGCGATCGCGCGGCTGCGCCACGACGCCCGCAACAACGTGCAGGTCATCTCCGCCCTCCTCGACCGCGGCGCGTACGGGGAGGCGTCCGCGTACGCGGGGGAGTGCGAGCGCACGCTCGCGAAGCCGGACGGGCGGTGAGCGCCGTGGAGAAGGTCCTCTTCGCGCTCTCCTCGCTCGCGATCGTGCTCGCGGCGGTGCACCTGCTCGTCGCGTCCCGCCACCGGTCGCCGTCGTATCGCGCACTGATGCTGCTGTTCCCGGTGAGCCAGCTCGCGGTGGTCGCGCTGACGGCCGCGGCGGTGCGGTGGCTCCAGGCGGGCTGGGGCTACTCGTGCTTCGTCTCGCTGTGCGGCCTGGTCGCGGCCGTGTACGACCCGCTGCTGTTCCGCGTGTTCGCCGAGGCTGAGGAGCGGGAGGCGGCCGCGGAGTACGCGCGGACCGTGGAGGGCCAGCTCGAGGTCCAGCGGGAGCACCTGGCGCGCATGCGGGAGGCGGGGCGCGACGCGGAGGAGATCAGGGCGGAGCTCGCCGGTCTGTTCGGCGAGCTCCGCGGCGCCCTCGATGCCCGCGACCCCGAGCTCGCGCGCACCCTGCTGCGGAAGGCGACCGACGTCGTGCCCCCGGCGGGCGCCTCGTTCTGCCGCAACCCCGCCGTCGACGCCCTGCTCGCCTCCAAGCTCACCCGCTGCCGCGAGCTGGGGGTGGAGCTGAACGTCCAGGCGGGGATCCCGATGGCGCTGACGCTGCCCGACCTCGAGGTCTGCGCGGTGCTCTCCAACCTGATCGACAACGCCGTCGACGCCGTCCGGGGGTTCGCGCCCGCCCGGCGCTGGGTGCGCGTCGTCTCCCGCGAGGCGCAGGGGTATCTGGTGATCGCGGTGGAGAACCCCGCCGACCGCGCCCCGCAGCGCAGGGTCCGCGCCGCCCTCGAGCTGGGGGAGGACGGGAGGATCCCCGAGCACGGCTGGGGGATCTCGATCGTGGAGGGCGTCGCGCGCCGGCACGCGGGCGCGGTGACGACGTCGTTCGAGGACGGCGTCTACACGGTCCGCGTGCTGCTGCACCTGTAGCGGCGCCGGGCCCCGGGGCGCATCCGCCCGCAGGCGGGACGGTCTCGTTGCAGATGCCGCCTGCGACCCGCCCGCGGCTCGATCCCGACCGCTCGCCGAAGGTCCGGGGCGGACAGGGGGTCGGTGAATAAGAACGCCATCAGGTGGAATAACAAGTATGGACAAAGGGTCCTCCCCACCGAGAGAGCAGCTCGGGAGTGCCTTCGAGAGGCGGGGAGGTCGGAGAGCCGGGGGACGGGCGCGTCTCCCGGCTCTCTTCGTCTGCACGGCTTCCGCGCGGTCTCAGCGTCCGGGCCGCGCCGCGCGCACCTGCTCGATCACGTGTTCCATGGTTTCATCGATGCGGTCGCGCTTGAGCTGGCACTCCCAGACCGTGATGGCGGTCCATCCGAGCTCCTCCAGCTCGGCGAGGGCGCGGGCGTCGCGTTCGACGTTGCGGCTGAACTTCGCCTCCCAGAACTCGGTGTTGCGCTTGGGCGTGCTCGGATGGCAGTGGGGGCACCGGTGCCAGAAGCAGCCGTTGACGAAGATCGCGACCTTCCTCCCCGGGAACGCGATGTCCGGGCGCCCCGGGGCCTTCTTCCACTGCAGCCGGTAGCCGGTGAGGCCCGCGGCGCGCAGGCGCTGCCGCACGAGCATCTCGGGCTTCGTGTCGGCGCGCTTGTTGCCCTGCATGGACCTGCGGATCGCGGCGCGGCGGCGCACGAGCTCGGTCTCGGCCTCCTGCGCCTCCCCGTCGGATCGCGCGGATGCGGCGAGGGCCCGGACGAGCCCGATGTCGGCGGGCATCCAGTCCAGCGATTCCAGTGCTCCCCGGTCGACCCAGCGCAGGTCGAGCTGCCGGTCGCTGCGCTGCGGCTCGGTGTTGGCGCCCTCGGGGTCGATGCGGCAGAAGAAGCAGCTCATGGAGAGGTGGAAGTCGTCGTAGTCGTATTCCACGGTGTAGAAGTCCTGCAGGTCCGTGACCTGGATCCGCAGCTCCTCGGAGAGCTCGCGGGCACATGCCTGCTCGGGGGTCTCCCCGCGCTCGACCTTGCCGCCGGGGAACTCCCAAAGGCCCTGCATGGAGCCGTATCCGCGCTGGACCGCCAGGACCTCGTCCGGGTTGCCGTCGCGCCGGATGATCCCCGCCGCCACATGTACCGTCTTCACCGCTGAGCTCCGTCCTCCCATGCCGATGCGCCCGCGGCGTCGTCGTCGCGGGCGCATCGGCATTGTACAGCGTCCGCGCCTCGCCGCCTTCCGGCGGGCGCTGGCGGGCCGGCTGACGCTC
The DNA here is from genome assembly GCF_027669965.1 of Candidatus Collinsella stercoripullorum. Classification (NCBI taxonomy): domain Bacteria; kingdom Bacillati; phylum Actinomycetota; class Coriobacteriia; order Coriobacteriales; family Coriobacteriaceae; genus Collinsella; species Candidatus Collinsella stercoripullorum. Next base: position 7,296 of record NZ_JAQECM010000054.1, read on the forward strand.
CGCTGCGGGCCGGCGCGCCCTGCGGGATGCCCGCTGCCGAGTGAGAGGCGGGGCGCTCGCGGCGACCCTCGCATCCCGGCCGGCGCGCCCTGGGCCCCCTCCGGCCTCCGGTGCCCCGTCGGGCGTCCGACCCCCTCTTAAGCCTTCCGTAACCAACCTTACGAAATCGCAACGCACATGTAAGTCAAATCGATGGCTGCGCCGGAGGCTCCCTGCGAGTATAGGGTCAGGAGGTGGTTGTCATGGAGGCAACGAACATGAACCGGTATCGGCCCAACCCCTATGATGTTCAGGATGAGAAGCGAAGCGTGGGGATGTCGGCGGTCGAGATGGTCCTGTGGCTGCTCGCGATGGCAGCGCTTTCGATCGCCATGATCTGGCTTCTGTGGAACGCGTCGCGCTGAAGGCGCGGCGCTGCAGCATCCGGCGGGCGCCGCGGTTCGCATCCGCGGCGCCCGCGGTACCGTACGACTTGAGTGAAAGGACCCATCACATGGGAAACACCATCGTCGACCCCCGCGACAGGGCATCAGCTGGCGGCGTCTACGTCGGCGGCGCGGCAGCCGGGACCCCGGTGCCGCCCGCGGCCCCCGGCGCGCCGTCGCAGCCGTGCGTCCACGTGACCCTTCCCACGTCCCCGCACACCGGGGCGTCGGCCGGCGCGCCGGCGTTCGCGCACCGGGCGCCCCAGGGGCCCGCGCAGGCGCCCGTGCTCGACGTGCGCCATGTCGAGAAGGTCTACGGCGCCCGCAACAACGTGACGCGCGCCCTCGCGGACGTCTCGTTCACGGTCATGCGCGGCGAGTTCGTGGGCATCATGGGCGCCTCGGGCTCGGGCAAGTCGACGCTGCTCAACTGCGTGTCGACCATCGATGCCGTGACCAGCGGAAACGTCTTCGTCAACGGAGCGGACGTCACCGCGATGAAGTCCTCGAAGCTCACCCGGTTCCGCCGCGAGCAGCTGGGCTTCATCTTCCAGGATTCCAACCTGCTCGATACGCTCACCGCCCGCGAGAACATCGCCCTGCCGCTCACCATCAGCCGCGTCCCTGCGGCCGAGACGCTCAAGCGCGTCGAGGGCGTCGCCGCGCGCCTGTCGATCACCGAGGTGCTCGACAAATACCCCTATCAGATGTCCGGCGGCCAGCAGCAGCGCGTCGCGGCGGCCCGCGCGCTCGTGACCGACCCGGCGATCATCATGGCTGACGAGCCGACCGGCGCGCTCGACTCCAAGAACGCGCGCTTGCTGCTCGAGTGCTTCCAGACCATGAACCGCGAGCTGTCCGCCACGGTCCTCATGGTCACGCACGACAGCTTCGCCGCCAGCTACACGCACCGCGTGCTGTTCATCCGCGACGGGCGCATCTTCACCGAGCTGCGCCGCGGCGCCTCCAGCCGGCAGGAGTTCTTCAACCGCATCATGGAGGTCGTGGCTATGATGGGCGGGGAGGGTTCCGATGCTCTGTAAGCTCGCATGGGGCAACGTGCGGCGCGCCGGCAGGGACTACCTGGTCTACCTGCTCACGCTCACGCTCGCCGTCACGGTGTTCTACGCGTTCAACACCGTTTCCATCCAGGTCGACCTCGCGGGCATCGCCAACGAGGGCCTGGCCGAAAGCCTCGGCGGCATCATCTCGGGCCTGACGGTCTTCCTCGCCCTGGTCATGGGCTTCCTCATGGTGTACGCCAACAACTTCATCATGAGGCGGCGCAAGAAGGAGTTCGGCCTCTACCAGGTGCTCGGTATGAGCCGCGGGCAGGTCGCGCGGATCATGGCGCTCGAGACCGTGTTCGTGTCGCTGGCGGCCCTCGTCCTGGGCGTCCTTCTGGGGCTCGCCCTGTCGCAGGTCATGACGTTCTTCACTGCGTCGCTGTTCAAGACGCAGATCGCGGACTTCCACTTCTTCTTCTCGGTCGACGCGTTCGTCATGACGGTCGGCTGCCTGGTTGCCATCTTCCTCGTCACGCTCGTGTTCAACCTGCGCGTGGTGGCGCGTGCCCGCGTCATCGACCTCATGAGCGCGTCCCGCCGCAACGAGACCATCAAGACGCGCAACCCCTGGGTCTCCGCCGCGATCTTCGTGGTCGGCGCCGTCGCGATCGGGGTGGCCTACGCGCGCCTACTGCACGACGGCCTTCCCTACGACGGCACGAGCGAGGGCATGCGCGAGTTCCTCATCACCACCGTCACCGTCGTGGTCGGGACCATCCTGTTCTTCTTCGGGCTCTCGGGCTTCCTGCTCAAGGCGCTCCAGGGCGTGCGCGGCCTGTACTGGCGCGGCCTCAACATGGTCACGATGCGCCAGCTCGCCGCCAAGGTGAACACGGTGAGCTTCTCGATGGCCGTGATCGCGATGATCCTGTTCCTCGCCATCACGGCGGTCACGACGGGCATGTCCATCGCCGACGTCATGAACGCCAGCGTGGAGCGCGGAACGCCGGTCGACTACACCACGGCCATCACGTATTACAGCGACGAGCTGGCCGCCGAGCTGAACGCCGACCCCACGGCGACGGGAGGCGAGGGCGGCGCGGTGTTCGGCGCCGCCGAGCAGCCCATGGACGTCATGGAGATGAGCGCCCGCCAGACCGTCGATGCGGATACGGCTGAGGCCCGTCCCTTCGACCTCGCGTCCATCACCGATTCCTCAGTGCAGGTCGACCTCTACGATTCGACCCCGCGCGGGGCGTCCATGCCGGTCGTCACCCTGAAGGACCTGTGCGACCTCGTGGACATGCCGCTGCCCCAGGGCACGGAGAGCTCGGATGTCGCCTCCCTCGGCCTGATGGTGATCTCCGAGAGCAACTACAACGAGTACCTCGCGTTCCGGGGCATGGAGCGGATCGACGTGGGGGCGGACGGCTACACGCTCCTGAGCGATATGGGCGAGACCGTCAACAGGATCTACGATGCGGTCCTCGGGAAGGGCGTCGAGCTTACGATCGGCGGGAGGACCCTCAGACCGGTGCAGGACCGCGTGAACGCCGACGCGAGCGTGTTCATGAACTCGATGATGGGGATGAACTCCGGAACCATCGTGCTGCCCGATGAGATGCTCGCCGAGCTCGACCTGCCCCCGTATATGAGCTACCTCATGGTGAACTACGCGGAGGGCGTCGACCCCCAGGACGCCGAGGACTACATCGACGCGCCCCGGACCTACGGCGATGTGACCGACGCATCCGGGCGCATCGTGGGCGGATGGGGCATGGAGGCCACGCGGACCGAGACCTACCAGGGGGTCGACTCCATGAATGGCCTGATCAGCTACCTCGCCATCTACATCGGCTTCGTGCTCGTGGTGGCCTGCGCGGCGATCCTCACCATCCAGCAGCTCTCCGGGGTCTCCGACGCCGGCTCCAACTACCGCATCCTCTCCAAGCTGGGCACCTCGCGGCGCGAGATCGGGCGGTCGGTGCTCGTGCAGCAGACGATCTTCTTCGTCTTCCCGCTCGTGGTCGGCATCGCGCACTCCGCGATCGCCCTGTCCATCATCGTCGACCTCGTGGCCGTGTTCGGCGGCCTGACCATCGAGGGGACGGTCGGGTTCACGGCGCTCATCTTCCTGATTGCCTACGGCGGGTACTTCGGCGTGACCTACCTCATGAGCCGGGGCATCGTCCGGGACGCCGTGCGCACCCGGCACGCGGAGTAGCCCTGCGGGGCTCCGCTGACGCCGTGCATCGGGCCCGTCCGCCGAGGCGGGCCCGGTGCGTTCAAGCGGCGCCGCCGGCCGCGCAGCGTTCGAGGAAGGCTCGGATGAAGTATGGGATCGGTGTCAAGCCGGTGAATCGGAGGCGACTAGATAATGCTCGGTGAGATCCGATGGGATGCGGTGCTGAGGAGCGTGACCGATACGTGGCTACCGCTGCTCGGATGGCTCGCGGCGGGGGCGGTCGTATGGCTGCTCGTGCGCCTGTGGCGCCGAAGCGATTGACCTCGGGCGGGGTTCCACGGGGGGGCAGCGGCGGTGCGGCGGACGTGTGCGGGATTCCGAGCCCATTGTCGACGAGGCTCGACAGGCTGTGTCGAGGGTATTCATACCGATTGGAGAAAACAAAGGTTGCGCGGGCTGATTATGCACGCGAAAACCGGAGCGTCACATTCCGAAGCGAAGCGAGAGGCCCAGCGCCGTGGTAAACGATTTTACTGTAACGTTAAAACAGCCCCGATAGAGTAGGGTCGAGCAGAGGCTCTGGGAAACCGCAGGTACAGAGCGTGCCGATAAGCCGGGCTACTCGCGAGGGTCGAGTTTAACGTTACAGTAATTTTCCGCATACGCTGAGAGGGGCGTTTCCCGGCGGTTCGACCGTCGGGATGCGGGTTTGCGCAGCTGTTCCGGGCATGGGCGGTTCCAGGCACAGATGAAAAACGCGCCCGCAGGCGAGATCGCCTGCGGGCGCGTTCATGTCACGCGATGGTCCTCCCGGACCGATCTGTCCGGGTTCCCAACTAGGCGCCGAGCTTACCGAACAGCTCGCTGCGGTACGAGGAGGCCTTCTGATCGAAGGAGGCCTCGTGGCCCAGGTAGGCGCTGTTGGAGACGCCGGGGGCGGTCACGTTGTACTCGCCGGCGAGCAGGCTGCCGATGCAGGAGAAGAACTTGGCGGTGGAGTGGGCGAAGAGGTTGATGGCGGACATGGGCTGCTCCTTTCAAGAGACGCGTTCTATGGGTGCGGAGGCGTCCGTGGACGTGCGGAAACAACCCCCGCCGATTTGCCGAAGCAAGTGTAGCGAGCGCCATTTCCGCAGGCAAGTACCTCATTTTTCGACCCGCCGAACGTCATGTTCCGCGCGCATTTCCGTCAAGATTCGGTCATCTTTCGCTTTAAGGGGAAACAGTCTCGCTGCACATGCTTTCCTGTGGGAGAGCAGAAATATGGAGACGCCTTCATACTTCATCCAGTGTCGTCCACAAGGACTCCACATATGGCCAACACCAACGGCCGTCTTGCTACGTTTACCGGAGTAAAGCGACCGTCTGCCGACGGCTCCCTAGGGTGAAGCGACCGCCCGCCGATGACCCCCCCCCTTGGGTATCCAGGCCGGAGCCGGAAGGGCTGCTGCGCTGCGATCCCGCCAGCATGGGGGCTTGGATTGCACGCGGGGGATGCAGATTCGTGATGGGAGCATATCCCGTCAAAGCATCATGCGAATCTTTCGATTGCTGGTTCCGTTTGAGGCGCTATGGGAGGCGTTGCGCCGATCTGCCCGTAATCGAAAAAGCGGCAGCCTGCTTTACCAGGAGGTTTAATCCTGCTACTTCAGAAGATCAGGATGAATGTGCCAGCTATCGAAGAAAAGGCAGGCCGCTTTTCCGCTGGCTCCGACCATACGAACGGAAGGGCGCGGGAACGGAAGAGCGGGGAAGATGAAAGCTGGACGAGCTGCAAGCAGGTCTCGTCGCGCCGTGTCCTAGCTCTGCCAGAAGTCCAGCACGAGCGCCTCACGGCTTTTCTGCCCGGTCTTCACCAGGATGTTGTGCACGTGCGCCTTGACGGTGCCCACGGCGAGGAACAGCTCGTTGGCGATCTCCTGGTTGTTCTTGCCCAAGATGACCAGACGCAGCACCTCGGCTTCGCGTGCCGAGAGCTTGTGGGCCTCGCGGTAGAAGGGCATCTGCTCGTCGATATGGCGCTCGAGGTCGCTGACCTCCTCCTGCACCGGCACCTCCTTCATGCGGACCGACAGGACGTTGATCGCGTTGCGCACGAGGCAGACGGCGAAGAAGATCACGAGGATGTTCTCGGAGAAGTTGCGTTCGGACAGGTACAGCGGGAGCCAGTCGGGGTAGGCGCTCATGGGTGCGATGAGGATCACGAACGTGTCCTCCAGAAGGACGCATACCGTGAGGGCGATGGTGATGATCAGGGGCCGTTTGAAGCGGTCGAGGCGCAGGCGGTAGGCCTTGTCGGTCGAGCGGTAGTACGCGAACAGGCAGTAGCCGTACACGAAGAACAGGAAGACCTGGCGCGAGGTGTAGTACAGCCACTGCTGAATCTGGCCTTCGGGGAAGGCGAGCAAGATCACGGCATTGGAGAGGACGAAGCAGCCGATGGGGACGGCGAACAGCCGTTTCGATCTGCAATCGAGCGCATCGAGGACGATCGCCCAGAGACAGGCGTTGAGCGCGGCGACGATAAGCGTTCGGACAACAGGCATGGATATCTCGTAGTACAGGAGCGGCTCGAACGGCAGATTCTGCGAGGTGAACTCATAGAAGAAGATCTCGGCGATCTCGACGCCGTACAGGGCGAAGACGCCGCATGCGTAGAGGTAGATGCGCCGGCGTGAGGACAGGTAGGTCGCGATGGAGATGGCGGACGCCAAGACGCAGACAACCAGCAGACCGAGCGTGTAGAAGAAGAATATCGAGTCCATGGCCACCGCCCTGCGTCCTCGGGTTCATATAATCACCATGCTACCAGCGCGCGGGCGGATGATGCACAAGTAATCTTCGGACGCTGAATCTACCTGCAAGTTTAATTTGGTTTACATGAGATATAGGTCCGCGGGCGCCGGTCATCCCCTCAAGGGCGGGGACGGGCGGCGGATCGATGGGAGCCGGGCGGGGGATCGAAGGCGGGTCCTTCGGGGTGCGGCGGGCTCATGCGACGGATGCCCGCAGACCGCGCGGGAACCATGCGGCGGATGCCCGCAGCCAATGTGGGGCCGTGCCGAGAATGCACGCAGGACGAGCCGGGGCATCGGACGGCGGGCTGCGCAGCGCCGTAAGCGGCACGTGCGGGGCGCCTGCAGATCGAGGGCGCCGGACCGCGGAACTCGCGTGCATGGTAGCACGGTTCGATCCGCGCGCAAAGACAGCGCGGGAGTGCGTCGATTCCCGCCGCCGGCACGTCGGGGAGCCCGCATCCGAGGCCGGAGCGCGATATCGATCGGGATAAGGGGGCGGTTGATTGAAGGTCGAGCGGCATCCGCGAATCAACGCGGCGGCACGGGGCGTGTGGAAGCCCCATCGAAAGGTGCGCCGCCCGCCGGCGAAAATCGCCCACTGGCGTTATACAGTTAAATTTCTTGTTTTCCGCGAACGGTCCAAACGAGCGGACAAAACGAAACCTTCACCCGTTCTACCTGCGGGATTACAAGCGGTTTACCCCGGTAATATTTCCGCAAACGGCCTTTAATCCACCGTAAACTCACACTTTTGCGCTTCCGGGTAAAACAATGGAGTCAGCAAAGCGGCCGGCGCGAGAGCCGCGGCGGGATCTCCGTCCTTCACGCGGGCCGTTCGGACATCGTCTCGGGCATCAGCCCAAAGAAGAAGGAGGAGACATGGTCAAGGATTTTATCGACACCAATGATTTCACCAAGGAAGAGATCCTCGCCATCGAGGATCTGGGAATCGCCATGAAGAAGGCCATCAAGGAGGGCGGCTTCTATCCGCACCTGCTCCGCAACAAGAGCCTCGGCATGATCTTCCAGCAGGTCTCCACCCGCACCCGTCTCTCCTTCGAGACGGCCATGACCGACCTCGGCGGCCATGCCCAGTTCTACGGCCCCGGCACCATCCAGCTCGGTGGCCACGAGTCCCTGGGTGACACCGCCCGCGTCATGGGCGACCTGCTCGACATCATGATGGCGCGCGTCGACCGCCACAAGGACGTCGCGGGCCTCGCCGCCGGCTCCGCCGTGCCGGTGATCAACGGCATGTCCGAGTTCAACCATCCCACCCAGGAGATGGGCGACCTCATGACCATGCTCGAGAACCTGCCCGAGGGCAAGAAGATCGAGGACTGCACCCTCGCCTTCATCGGCGACGCCACCCAGGTCTGCGTGTCGCTCATGTTCATCTGCTCCAAGGTCGGCATGAAGTTCGTCCAGTTCGGGCCCAAGGGTCATCAGATCAGCGACGGCGCCCTGCACGTGGGCACCCCCGAGGAGCGCGCCGAGTTCGGCAAGAAGCTCATGGCCATCGGCGAGGAGAACTGCAAGGTCTCCGGCGGCACCATCACCATCTCCGATGACATCGAGTGCATCAAGGGCGCCGACTTCATCTACACCGACGTGTGGTACGGCCTGTACGACGAGGAGGTCTCGGGCGAGAACTACATGGACGTGTTCTACCCCAAGTACCAGGTCACCATGGACATGATGAACTTCGCCGGCCCGAACTCCAAGTTCATGCACTGCCTGCCCGCCACCCGCGGCGAGGAGGTCGTGGACGAGGTCATGGACGACCCCGAGCGCTCGCTGTGCTGGGTCGAGGCTGAGAACCGCAAGCACTCCATCCGCGCGCTGCTCGCCGCGCTGGGCGCCCGCACCCCGCTGAACGACGATGACGTCGACTACGTGGGCAAGGAGGAGCTGCACGCCGCGCTCGCCAAGATCGAGGCCCTGCAGGCCTAATCGAGCCCTTTCCCCGGGACGCTCGGTGCCGCAGCGGCGCCGAGCGCCCCGCCTGCGGGCGGTGGATGCTCGTCTCCTGCCTCCCGCCGACCTGGCCGGTATCCCGGGTCGCTCCCATTTCGCTGAGCTCAGGGTGCGTCCCGGGGTGCCGGCCCCAACGACTGAGCAAAGGATTACTACCATGGCAGAAAAAGCTAAGAAGCTTTCATTCCTGACCGTCATCTCAACGGTTATCTGCGTTGTGTTCGTGTGCGAGGCCGCCGCCCCCGC
>NZ_JAQECM010000055.1:0-6055 GCF_027669965.1 Candidatus Collinsella stercoripullorum
CGAAGCCTCCGCGGTCACCGCCGAAGCCGCCGCGCGGACCGCGGTCGCCGCCGCGGCCGCCGAAGCCACCGCGGTCGTCACGGCCGCCGCGCGGACCGCGGTCGCGGTCGTTGTCGAGGCCCATGGCGACGAGCGGCTCGACGATCTGGTCGAGCATCTCGATGATCTGCTGGGCGGAATCGGAGGAGAGGTTCGGGATGAGCTTCTTGCGCTTGTTGCCCATGGCCTCGGCGAGCTGCTCGGCATCCTCGCTCGCGAAGATGACGACCTTGCGCATGTCCTCCTCCTCGGGCTCGATGCGCGCGACGATGTCGTGCTTCTCGGCCTCGATCATGAGGGCGTTGAGCTCGCGCAGGCGCATGCCCATGAGCTCGGCCATCTCCTTCTGCTCCATCTTGGGCTTGAGCTCGAGCAGCTTGAGGGCGCGCATGAGGTCGCGCAGGCGCGCGGCGTCCTCGTCGGCCTCGTCACGCAGCATGTCGCGGCGGGCGCGCAGCAGGCGGGCGGCGCGGTTCACCTTGTCGAACAGCTCGTTGTCCAGGTTCTCCGGGGCGATGGCGGCAGCCTCGTCGGCGGGCTCGGCATCGTCCGCGGCCTCGACGGCCTCATCGGTCTCGTTCTCCTCGACCTCGACGGCCTCGTCGGCGGCCTCGGTCTCCACGTTCTCGGTCTCCACGGCGGCCTCGACGGCCTCCGCCTGGTCAGCCGCCTCGATGGCGGTCTCGTCGATCTCGGTCATCTTCTCGTTCAGCTCGCTGTTCTCAGACATGCGTTCCTCCTGCGCCCTCGGCACTCATCCGGCGGCTCTCCCAATCGGCCGCGATTCACGAAACAGGGCCTTCCGGCCTCGTGAAAGTGTAGAGGTAGCGGCACGTGCGCACCGCGAAAAACCGCGTCACCACAAAAGCACCTCCTCGAGGGCGCCGAACCCCCGTATTTCACCGGCAGATGAAGACGGGCGGCCGCCCGCGCAGCCGCCCGTCCCGGTAGAGACCCTGTTCCCGATGCCCCGCTACCGCTGGCGATAGTGCGCCAGGAAGTCCGCGAGGTCCTCCATCGCCTCGTGCAGGACCCCCATGCGCGGCAGGTAGACGATGCGGAAGTGATCCGGCTTCTCCCAGTTGAAGCCGCCGCCGCGCGTGATCAGGATGTGCTTCTCGTGCAGGAGGTCGAGGGCGAACTGCTCGTCGTCGGTGATGTTGAACTTCTTGACGTCGAGCTTGGGGAAGATGTAGAACGCGGCGCGCGGTTTGACCGCGCTCACGCCGTCGATGGCGTTCAGCGCCTCGTAGACGTAGTTGCGCTGCTCGTGCACGCGACCGCCGGGCACCACGTAGCTCGTGACGCTCTGGTGCCCGCCGAGCGCCGTCTGCACGATCGACTGCGCCGGGACGTTCGAGCACAGGCGCATGTTCGAGAGCATGTTGATGCCGTAGATGAAATCGCGCATGCAGCGCTTGTCACCCGAGAGCACCATCCAGCCGATGCGGAAGCCCGCGATCATATGGGATTTGGAGAGGCCCGAGAAGGTCACGCACGGGAGGTCGGGCGCGAGCGCGGCGATCGAGATATGCTCGACGCCGTCCATGCACAGGCGGTCGTAGATCTCGTCGGAGAAGATCATGAGCTGATGCCGGCGGGCGATCTCCACGATGTCGGCGAGGACCTCGCGCGGGTAGACGGCGCCCGTGGGGTTGTTGGGGTTGATGATGACGAGGGCCTTCGTGCGCTCGGTGATCTTGGACTCCATGTCCGCGAGGTCCGGGTACCAGTCGGCCTCCTCGTCGCACAGGTAGTGCACGGGCGTGCCGCCCGCGAGCGTGGCGCACGCGGTCCACAGCGGGTAGTCGGGGCTCGGGATGAGGATCTCATCCCCGTTGTCGAGCAGCGCCTGCATGCACAGCTGGATGAGCTCGGAGACGCCGTTGCCCGTGTAGATGGACTCGATGTCGACGTTGGGCAGACCCTTGAGCTGGGCGTACTGCATGATCGCCTTGCGCGCGGCGAACAGGCCGCGCGAGTTGGAGTAGCCCTCGCAGTCCGTGAGCTGCTGGCGCATGTCGAAGATGACCTCGTCGGGGGTGCGGAACCCGAACGGGGCGGGGTTGCCGATGTTCAGCTTCAAGATGTGCTCGCCGCGGGCCTCCATCGCGCTCGCCTCGTCGACGACGGGGCCGCGGACATCGTAGAGAACGTTCTCGAGCTTGGAAGACTTCTTGAATTCGCGCATGTGGATGCTCCTTTGACGGTCGGCGCCGGAACCTCGGCGCGACGCGGGCGAGACGGGGGTTGGGAGGGCGGCCTCATGCCGCTCGGTAGCTCGTGCGGGCACGGGATCCGGTGCGGAGGGGACCGCGGGCCCGGCGGCGGGGCTGTGCGCCCCCGTCGCGCCCTCTTCCCCCGCGCCGATGAGCCAGGCGGCATCGACCTCGAGGATCTGGGCGAGCAGGCGCACCATATCGCGCCGCGGCACGGTCTTGCCCGACACGTACTGGCTCACCTGGCTCTTCCCCAGCCTTCCCCCGAGCTCCGCGGCCGCGCGGATCATATCGGTCTGCTTGAGCCCTCGGCGCGCCATCGACGCCCTCAGACGCTCGGAGAACACCGCGCGTTCGGAATCCCGCTCCATGCCACCTCCCCGTTTCCCGCATCCCGGAGACTCATCCCGGAAAAGTTCAATTTAGATGTGAAATTGAACTCGTAAGAAGTTCAAAGTTCAATTATCGGGAGTGTAACACAGGTCATAATTGAACTTCCGAGGTTTTTCACCGCGCGGTATCATGCGACCTATCGTCATCATCCGCACACGCGCTGCCGCGCCCCACCGCGAGAGGATCCCCCATGGCCAAGAACTACCTGATCGTCATCGACATGCAGAACGACTTCGTCACCGGGGCGCTGGGAACGCCCGAGGCGCAGGCGATCGTCCCCGACGTCGCCCGTCGCGCCCGCGAGTTCGACGGCACCGTCCTGTTCACAAAGGACACGCACGCCGAGAACTACCTCGAGACGCAGGAGGGACGCAACCTTCCCGTCGCCCACTGCATCCGCGGGACCGAGGGCTGGCAGCTCGTCCCCGAGCTCGACGAGGTCCGCGCCGCCCGTGACGCCGCCGTCTTCGAGAAACCGACCTTCGGGTCCGTCGAGCTCGCGTGGTGGCTCGCCCAGGAGAACGATGCCGAACCCATCGGGTCCATCGAGCTCGCCGGCGTCTGCACCGACATCTGCGTGATCAGCAACGCGCTGCTCATCAAGGCCCATTTCCCGGAGGTTCCCGTCCGGGTGAACCCCGCCCTGTGCGCCGGCGTCACCCCGCAGGCCCACGAGGCCGCGCTCGCGACCATGCGCAGCTGCCAGGTCGAGCTCATCGAGGGCTGACCCCGTCCCCAAATTACCCATCCACGGGCGGTCGGCGGCCGCGGGCGAAATGACCCGAAACGACCCCGTCCCCAAATTAGTCCCCAAATTACCCGCTATCCTAATCCGGCGGCCATCCCGATCAGCCGCACGGCGAACGCCGCGATCCAGGCGACCCCGCACTGAAGGGCGACGACCGCCCACATCATCCTGGTCCCCAGCTCGCTGCGCACCGTGGACACCGCCGCCACGCAGGGCGTGTACAGGAGCGTGAACGTCAGGAAGCAGAAGGCGGTCAGCGGCGTGAACAGCGTCGACAGCGCCGAGACGTCGCCGCCGATCAGCACGGTGAGCGTCGAGACCACGCTCTCCTTGGCGGCGAAGCCCGCGGCCAGGGCCGTGGACGCGCGCCAATCGCCGAATCCCAAAGGGGCGAACACCGGCGCGAGGACCTGCCCCACGCCCGCCAGGAGGCTCTGGGATTGGTCGGTCACCACGTTGAAGCGGATATCGAAGGTCTGGAGGAACCAGATGATGACCGTAGCGGCGAACACGATGGTGAATGCCTTGCGCACGAACCCCTTGCCCTTGTCCCACGCGAGCCTGAGCACGGTGCCGGCGCTCGGCAGGCGGTAGTTGGGGAGCTCCATCACGAAGGGCACCGGGTCGCCTCGGAAGGCGGTCCGCTTGAGCACGAGGGCGACGACGATGCCCACGGCGATGCCCATGAGGTACATCGCCAGCATCACCAGGCCGCCGTACCGCGGGAAGAACGCCGCCGTGATCAGGCCGTAAACCGGCAGCTTCGCCGAACAGCTCATGAACGGGGTGAGCATCACGGTCATCTTGCGGTCATGCTCCGAGGGCAGGGTCCGGGTCGCCATGATGGCCGGAACGCTGCACCCGAACCCGATGAGCATGGGGACGATGCTGCGCCCCGACAGGCCGATGCGGCGCAGCAGCTTGTCCATCACGAAGGCGACGCGCGCCATGTACCCGGAGTCCTCGAGGATCGACAGCAGCAGGAAGAGCACGACGATGATGGGGAGGAACGACAGCACGCTTCCGACGCCGGCGAAGATGCCGTCGATGACGAGGGCGTGCACCACCGGGTTCACGCCGAAGTCGGCGAGCCCCGCGTCGACTTCGGCGGTGAAGGCCTCGATCCCCAGCTCGAGCAGGTCCGACAGGCGCTGACCGATCACATCGAAGGTGAGCCAGAACACGAGCGCCATGATGAGGATGAACACCGGGATGGCGGTGTAGCGGCCGGTGAGGATGCGGTCGGCGGCGACCGAGCGCAGGTGCTCGCGGCTCTCGTGCGGCTTGACCACGCAGGCGCCGCAGACCTCCTCGATGAACGAGAAGCGCATGTCCGCGAGGGCGGAGAGACGGTCCGAGCCGGACTCCCCCTCCATCTGGACGATGATGTGCTCGACCGCCTCGAGCTCGTTGCGGTCGAGCGCCAGCGCCGCGATGACCCGCGCGTCGCCCTCGATGAGCTTGGTCGCCGCGAAGCGCACGGGCAGGCCCGCCGCCCGGGCGTGGTCCTCGATGAGCTGGCAGATACCGTGGATGCAGCGGTGCAGGGCGCCGCCGTCGGCGCCGTCGGGCGCGCAGAAGTCGAGGCGGCCGGGATGCTCCCGGAAGCGCGCGACGTGCATGGCGTGCTCCACGAGCTCGCCGATGCCCTCGCCCTTGGCGGCCGAGATCGGGACCACCGGGATGCCGAGGAGCTCCTCGAGCTTGTTGACGTCGACCGTGCCGCCGTTCGCCGCGACCTCGTCCATCATGTTGAGCGCGAGCACCATGGGCCGGTCGAGCTCCATGAGCTGCAGCGTGAGGTAGAGGTTCCGCTCGATGTTGGTGGCGTCCACGATGTCGATGATGCCGTCGGGGCGCTCGTTCAGGATGAACTCGCGCGAGACGATCTCCTCGCTCGTGTAGGGCGACAGCGAGTAGATGCCCGGCAGGTCGGTCACCGTCGCCTCCGGATGGCCCTTGATCTGGCCGTCCTTGCGGTCGACCGTGACCCCCGGGAAGTTCCCGACGTGCTGGTTCGACCCCGTGAGCTGGTTGAACAGGGTCGTCTTGCCGCAGTTCTGGTTGCCGGCGAGCGCGAAGCTGACCGGTTTGCCCTCCGGGATGGGCCTGCCGCCGGCGCGCGGATGCGCCGGCTCCTCGCCGAGCGCCGGGTGCGCGGTCCTCCCGGTCGCGGCGTTCTTGCGCGGGCAGTTGTGCGCGTCGTGGATGTCGCGCACCTCGATGCGGGCGGCGTCGTCGCGGCGCAGGGTGAGCTCGTATCCGCGCAGGCGGATCTCCATCGGGTCGCCCATGGGGGCGTACTTCATCATGGTGACCTCGATACCCGGGGTGAGGCCCATGTCGAGGATGTGCTGACGCAGCGCGGTGTCGTCCGCGTCGACCGACGCGATGATCGCGTCCTTGCCGATCTCCAGCGAGTCAAGTCTCATGCGTACCGTGCTTCCCCTCCGAATCGCCGTACATGCATGACATTCCAAGACATGATAGCGTTGCGCAGGGTGCTCGGGGGCGGTTTCTCGCGCATCGTGACATCTGCAATGGGTCATTTGGGGACGGGGTCGTTTCAACCCATCGGTCATTCGGGGACGGGGTCGTTTCAACCCATGACGGCGCGCCGTCATGGGTTGAAACGACCCCGTCCCCGAATGACCGA
>NZ_JAQECM010000055.1:6065-15787 GCF_027669965.1 Candidatus Collinsella stercoripullorum
AAACGACCCCGTCCCCAAATGACCCAGAGCGGGCCGGGCGGGGCGATCCCCACCCGGCCCGTCCCCGGAGGCGTCGTGGCAGCGAAGCCTGTCTTGCCTATCGCAATTCGATGCCCAGAAGCGACACGTAGGCCTGGCCGCCGTGCATATCGCGCTCGTCGGGGGAACCCTCGACCGGCACGCGCGGGAGGCTCACCTTGGCGACCATGATGTCCTCCAGACAGTAGATGAGCACGTCGGCCGGGTCGACCGAGAACATGAGGGCGATCCGGTCGCGCTCGCGCTCGAAGGCGGCGGCGATCGCGCGGGTGTCCTCGACGCTCAGGCAGAACGCGTCGATGGTGATCCAGAAGGGGCCGGCGTTCTTGCTGCGCAGGTAGCGGGCGGTCGACCCGACCGTAGGCGTCGCGGCGACGGTGGCGGAAATATCCATGCAAGCCTCCTAGCAGGTCTCGAACTCGAGGCGGACGAGCTCCATGGGATCGTCGACCGCGACGGTGTGATACAGCTTGAACTCATAGGTCGCGCCGCGCTCCATCTCGGCGGGCGAGAACAGGAAGGCGTAGCTCGGCATCTGCGTCCCCTCGAAGATGTTGTGATGCAGCATGAGCGGGTTGAACGCCTTGGTGATCTGCGTGGCGCGCGCCTGGTCGTCGGCGGTGACGCACAGCATCATGAGCACCTCGTTGGGCACGTAGCCCGCGGGGACCGGGGCGCCGGACACGCCGTTGTAGCCGTAGGGGCGCAGCCAGAAGCGGTAGCTGTCCCGCGGGATGCCCATGCGCTCGAGCTTCTCGACGCCGGCGGCGCTCACCGCGTCCACCCAGCGCTGCGGGTCGGCCATGATCTTGGGGTCGCGGATGCCCGCCATGCTCACGGTCTGGTAGCCGGCGACGCCCGCCCCCTCGAGCTTCATGGTGTAGGGCAGATGCTCGATCGCGGTCCCCTCGACGCGGACCGCCGTATCGGAGACCTCGGTGTAGGTCGACCCGGTCGTATCGATGCGGATGCCCGGCTCGGTGAGCTGGATGGGGTTCGCGTTCTCGTAGATGAGATGCGAGGAGACCGAGTACGCCGACGCGGTGGCGCCGGGGGCGACCGCGCGGATGGTGAAGCCGCCCTCGTCCACCTCGGCGAACACGCCCCCGGTGAGGCCCGCGCTCGTGCACACGCCGCCGCACTCCACGGTCTTAGCCATGTGCCAGCAGCTCGCCTCGTCGCCGCCGCGCATGAGCGGGTAGGCGGCCATGACGGCCGTGTCGGTCGAGCGGCCGCCGATGACGATGTCGGCGCCCTCGGCGAGGGCCTTCTGATAGGGCTCGGCGCCGAGCAGCGCGACGATGGTCGAGCACTCGTCGAAGGTCGTCTCGGAGATCTCGGGCGCGCCGGCGAGCGGCGACACCCTGCCCTCGCGGTACTTCGCCTTGATGACCTCGCGGTCCTGCTGCGAGTAGATCTTGGCGACGGTCTTCCGGATACCCGCCTCCGCGCAGATCTCGCGCACGATCCGCGCCGCCTCGTCGACGCCGAAATCGGAGCCGCAGGTGCCGGCGGAGCCGATGGTCACCGGGATGCCGAGCTCGTGCGCGCCGAGCACCATGCGCCTGAGGTCGCGGCGAACATCCGCCTCGGCGTACTTCCCGCGGCCCGAGCCCAGGTAGTAGGGGCCGGAGTCCGTGGAGCCGGCATCGCTGGAGATGATGTCCGGCCCCATGGCGAGACCCGCCTCGAAGGCGTCCTCGCGGCAGTTGAGGCCGACCGCCCCGTAGGGGATGAAGATCTTGGTCGTCGCCATAGGCAGTCCCTTCTCTCGATGCCGGCGGCGTCGCGCACCGCACCCGGCCCGTCTTCCGGACCTGGGCCGCAGGGCCGCGCAGCGCCCGCGCCGCCGCACGTGGGCCGCGGCGGCGCGTCGACGAATCCACGGCTCCACCCTACCATCCAGCGAATATAATCTCTAATTCCATTATTGGTATATAAGGATAACGATACCGTTATAGAGAGGGCCGCGAGGAACGAAGGGGAAACCGATGATAGACGAGCGCCGGATCCGCTATCTGCTGACGATCGCCGACGCGGGCAGCATCACCGCCGCCGCGGAGAGGCTCTACGTCACGCAGCCCGCGCTCAGCCGCATGCTCATCAACCTCGAGCGCGAGCTGGGATGCGAGCTGTTCCACCGCGGCCGCCGGCGCCTGCGCCCCACCCCTGCAGGGGAGATCTACCTGCGCGGATGCCGCGAGGTCCTCGCCGTGGCCTCATCCGTCCGCGACGAAATCGCCGACCTGCGCGACGAGAGCCGCGGGCGCATCGTGTTCGGCATGACGTCGTTCACCGCCGAGTTCCTCCTCCCCCGCATCTGGGCGGATTTCCATGAGCGCTTCCCGGGGATGGAACTCGCGCTGGCCGAGGAGCGGATGAGCGACCTCGCCGGGCTCGTCCGCCAAAGCGAGGTCGACCTGGCGCTCGCCTACCGCGTCGACGGGGATGAGCTCGAGGGCGAACCGGTGCTCTCGGATACCGTGTACCTGCAGGTTCCGAGCTCCAGGGCGGCGGAGCTCGGCATGTCGCCGGGGCGCGGCAACGCGCCGGTCGACGCCCGCATCCTGGAGGGTGCGCCCCTCGTCCTGCTCAAGCCCGGCCGCAACATGCGCGCGCTCGCCGACGACGCCCTGCATGCGCTCAGCATCGCGCCGGGCCCCGTCACCGAGACGGCGAACATGCACATCGCCTGCGAGCTCGCCGAGCTCGCCGGCGCGTTCACCTTCGTCCCCGGCATGGCGGCGCAGCAGCCGCAGCGGGGGCGCGGTCCGGCGCTGTGCGAGATCGAGGGCTACCCCATGCGCCGGGAGCTGCTGTGCCTCCACCGGCGCGGCCGCTACCTCACGCACGCCGAGCGCCATCTGATCGATCTGGTCAAGGGGCTGCGCCCGTAAGCGCGCCGGCATCTCCCTCTACGCCGACGCCCTCTCGGCGTCGTCCGATTTCACTGGATACCGCACAGGCGCGGCGCGGACGGACCCGGCTGCCGAAGCCCTACTCCTCCGTACGCCAGCCACGGCAGACGTCGACCCAGCCGGAGGCGTTCGTGGCGCGCTCGAGCTCGGGGATGGTCAGGCGCACGCCGCTGTGGTCGTCGCCGCATGCGGGGTAAACGACGTCGAACCGACGCAGGGACTCATCCAGATACACCCGCGCCGCGGGCTTCGCGCCGAAGGGGCACACGCCGCCCGGGGCGTGCCCGACGAGCTCCTCGACCGCGTCGCCGGGCACCATCTTCGCCTTGGTGTGGAAGAACGCCTTGAACATGCTGTTGTTCACCCGGGCGTCGCCCGCGCACAGCACGAGGACCGGCGCATCGTCCACCAGGAACGCCATCGTCTTGGCGATGTGCTCGGGCGCGCAGCCCAGCGCCTCCGCCGCCTCCTCGACCGTCGAGCTCGAGGCCTCGGTCGCGATCACCCGATCGCCCAGCCCGATGCTATCCAGATACCTCTTGGCAACCTCGAACGACATGTTCCCCTCCTGTTCCGGCCGCCGCGGCGGACGCCACGGGCGGCACCGGGCCCTGGTGCCCATGGCCCGCCATCCGTTATCTCGATCCCGTCGATGCGTCGCGCTCGGCCTCATCCGAGACGCCGCGCGGGACGCGGCCCCGTCTGCGCTTGCGCCCGGGGGTCACAGCAGCAGCAACCCCAGCGCCCACAGGGCCGCGACGGCCCCGTAGGTCCACAGATGCCGCACCGTCACCGCGCCGAGCTCGCGCCCGATCGAGCGCAGCCACGAGTCGCCCTTGCTGGGCGCCCCCACGCCGTCGGCGTCCATGCCCAGGCGCACCGCCTCGCAGACGCAACGGTACGCATGGAACTCGCTCGTCACCAGCGCGACGCGGTACGGCGCCCCCTCCGATGCGCGGTCCATGAGCTCGCGCGAGCAGGCAAGGTTCTCGCGCGTGGTGGTCGAGCGGTCCTCCTCGATGATGCGGTCGGCGGGGACGCCCCGGTCGAGCAGATACGACCCCATCGCCGACGCCTCGGAGAGCTCCTCATCGGGGCCCCGGCCGCCGGACACGACGAGGCTCCCGCGCCCGCCCTGGCGCTGCCACAGGTTGAAGGCGAAGTCCAGGCGGCTCATGAGCACGGGCGACGGGCGCGTGCCGTACAGCGCGCACCCGTGCACCAGGATGAAGTCGTAGGCGCGATCGGCGCCCGGGTCGATCTTCTGCCCGATCAGACGGTACACGGCGGAGCTCGCGGCGAGGGCGACCAGCGAGAACGAGCCCCACAGCCCCAGCAGCGCGAGCAGGTCGACCGCCTTGCCGACCGCAGGTGCGCCCGCGCCCTCCGCGAACCCGGGCGCGACCGTGTAGACGACGGCGAGCGCGAGCGCCACGCCCAGCGGGACGAGCGTCGCGTTCGTCGTCGTGCCGCGGGCGATGAGCACCATCACGCCGTTCAGCGCCAGCAGCTCGACCGCCAGCAGCGGGAACAGGAGCACGGGCGAAGCCGCCGGGACCGCGAAGCCGCCCGGCTCCGCGCAGGAGACCAGGACCAGCCCGGTGAACAGGGCGAACGCGATGGCGGTCGAAGCCCTGCCCACCGCCCGGGCACCGCGCGCGAACACGGCGACCAGCGCCACCGCGCTCACCGCGGCCAGGATCGCGCCGCATGTCCGCACCAACTCGATCGTCTCCATGGTCGCCTCCCGCCGTCGCCCCGCCTACAGGATCCCGCAGCGCTCCAGGAACGCGGCGGCGAGCCCGACCCACGGGCGGACGGCGGCCTGCGCCTCCTCGTTATCCGCGCAGGTGTTGACATCGGCCACGGACAGGCCGTGCCCGCCGCGGTCGAACACGTGGACCTCGTGGGCCACCCCTGCCGCGGCGCACGCCGACGCCAGGTCGTAGACCTGGGAGATCGGGCACGTGCGGTCATCCGCGGTACCCCAGACGAAGGTGGGCGGCATGTCGCGCGTCACGTGCGTCGTGGGGCAGACCTCGGCCATCCGCTCGTCGGTCGCCTCGCCGCCCACGACCATGGCGAGGTAGTCGTTCAGCAGGTCGCGCCCGGTCTTGCCGCCCGTCTTGGGCACGCGGAGGTCGATCCGCGGGTCGCGGGTGCGCTCCTCGCGCACGATCCGCAGGTCGAGCAGCGGATAGCCCAGGATGACCGCGTCGGGCCTGATGTGCTCGGGCCGGTCGCCCACGCGCCCCGCCAGGTCGCCGCTACGCCACTCGGCGGCGAGCGACGCGCAGACGAAGCCTCCCGCGGAGAAGCCGACGGCGACCACGCGACCGGGATCGACATGCAGGTCCTTCGCCTCCGCGCGCACGCGCGAGATCATCTTGGCGAGGTCGGCCTCGGGATTCGGGAACGAGACGTCGCCCGTCGAGCTCGTCACGTAATCGAGCGTGAACGCCTGGAACCCGAGCCTCAGGAACGCGAGCGCCACCGGCTCCTGCTCGTGCGCGGCGATGCCCGTGAAGCTCCCTCCCCCGCAGATGATGACGGCGGGACGGGGCGTATCGGCCCGTGCGGGGACGGGCTCGGAGAGATAGGCGGTGAAAGTCGCCGGGCGCTCGGCGCTCGGCTCATCGCCCCAGAGGGCATGCTGCTCGACGATCATGGCGGTCGCTCGCCTTTCGTGACTCGGAAACGGACCGTGCGGCGTCGCCGCACCGTTCACAAAAGGGTATACCAGCGTGCCGCGGCGGCCGGCAACTCCAGACTCTTCACACGGCGGGTGCGTCCTG
This sequence comes from Candidatus Collinsella stercoripullorum, assembly GCF_027669965.1. Lineage (NCBI taxonomy): Bacteria > Bacillati > Actinomycetota > Coriobacteriia > Coriobacteriales > Coriobacteriaceae > Collinsella > Candidatus Collinsella stercoripullorum. The sequence goes on from NZ_JAQECM010000055.1 coordinate 11,818, forward strand.
CATCCACCGCCGACGAACGGGCAGGTATCCCGGCGGCGCGTGCATACAGCCGTCCGCTCGGAGACGGGAATGCGCAAGGGGGTGGTCAATAATGCTGCGAATTGCGAATCCCTTGCCAGCCGGTCGCATTTTCCTAGTAGTACGGCACCCCGTTACCCACAACATGTTGTGCCGGTCGCTCGCTTCGGCAGCAATCCGGGGCGGCAGGGGGTCGGTTGACCGTATTCAGGTTCGCAATTCGTCGCTTTTTTGACCACCCCCCCCCTCCTGCCGCGGGCCGCCGGGCGCCCAGCCGGCGCCCGCCGTCCGGTTCAGCGCCGGGAGGCCCCGACGAGCACGCGCGAGCAGGCCGAGACGGTCACCGCCCCGTACGCGACGAGCACGCCGAGGGTCAGCGCGAGCGTGGCCGCGGCGAACATGCCGAACCCCTCGGAGGCGAACACGACCGACAGGATGTAGATGAGGGCGAAGCCGAACACGCAGTGCGCGCACGCCATGGCAGCGGGGACCGCGAAGCTCACCCCCACCTGCGCGCGCACGGACGCGCGCAGAAGCGCCCGGTCTGCCCCGAGACGCGAGAGCGCCCTGAAGGACGCCTCCCCTCCCGCCGCCTGCGAGAGCTGCTGCAGCGCGAGGACCGCGGCCGCGGACACGAGGAACGCCGCCCCGTAGAACACGCAGGCGTACGCGATGGGAGCCAGCGCCCAGGCGTTGCCGGCGAGGTCGCCGGCATGCAGGCCGACGCTGAAGACGAGCCCCGCCACGATCATGCACATCCCGGCGGCGAGTAGCACGCATACGGCCGCCAGGGCGGCGCACCCGCTCTCCGCATACGCCTCGACCTGGCGCACGGTGAAGGGGGCAAGCCCCCTCCAGTAGCGCTCAGGGCGCGCGCGGAGCCGCTCCGGGACGCGGGCGGAGAGCACGCGGAACGCGAAGTACGTGCCTCCCAGCGCGATGAAACCCATGGGGACGATGAACACCATGAAGTACCCGGGGGCGAGCACGCAGGTGCCCCAGACCGCGGCGAGCAGGACGACGGCGAGCGCGAGCTGCCCGGCGAGCGCGATGCGGCCCGTGACGGGGCGCGGCTCGGGCTTCCTCGCGGCGCGCATGAGCTCGACGAGGGGCCGCCTCCCCACGCTGCGCACCGCGCGCAGGGCCGCCAGCGCGGCGATCGCGGCGAACGCCCCCGCCGTCTGGACGCACGCCCCGGGCGAGAAGACGATGCGCGGCGCCCACGGCACCCCGAACACGAAGGCGGCGACCAGCCCGAACAACGGGGACAGGACGACTCCCATCGCGACGCCCGCCGCGAGCGACCCCGCCCCCACAAGGCCGCTCTCCGCCGCGAGCACCGCGCTCACGCGGCCCCGCCCCATCCCGAGCAGCGCGTACAGCCCGAATTCGCGGGCGCGGCGCCGCACGAGGAACACGTTCGCATAGCCGATGAGGAACGCGAAGACGACCGCCACGAAGACCGAGAACGCGACGAGCACCTGCCCGGCTTGGGCGAAGTAGGAGCGCTGCTCGGCGGTGAGGTCGAGCGCGAGCAGGTAGTCGGTGGATGCGAGGAACGAGTAGAGCAGGCACGCCGCGAACGCGAGCGTCATGAAGTAGACCGAGAAGTCGCGCGCGCTGCGCCGGACGTTCCCCAAGGCGAGCTTGACCAGCATGGATCCTCCTGGTTTCGAAACGGATGGAAAGCCGCACGCGGCGGCAGGCGACCCCTCAGATCAAGTCGTACGGCATGCGGCGGACCGCAAGGTAGAACAGGGCGAGCAGGGGGCCGGCGAGCGGGAGGTCGGCGAACGCCACGGCCAGCACGACGAGGCGCACGAGAAGGAACGCGGCCCGATGCAGCCCCTTCCTCGGACGCGTCTCGCAGCTCATGCGCACGAAGCCGCCGCCCGGCGTCGAGCCTCCGCGCACCCAGGGGACCGCGAGCTCGACCGCGACGAACGCGACCGCGGCGGCAGCCGGTATCCAGGGGACGTCGGAGAGGGGCTCCAACGCGGGGATGTTCCAGCACAGCAGGCTGGCGACCCCTCCGGCCGTCCCCGCGAAGAGCTGCACGAGCAGCATGTCGAGCCAGAACGCCACGCAGCGGCGCACGAACCCGGGCTCATGCGTCACCTCGCCGTCCTCGGCCAGCGCCCCGGGCGGCAGGACGCGCCCGAGCGCCGCCGCGCACCACCAGCCGATCGCCGCACCCGAGGTGTTGTAGATGAGGTCGTCCACATCGGCGGTGCGGTACGCATACGGGTAGATGCCGAACAGGCCGGTCCCCTGAGCCGCCTCGATCGCGAACGACACCGCGAGCCCCAGGACCACCGACCGCACGGCCCCCCAGCGCAGCAGGCGCCCCGCGATGAATCCGAGCGGGACGAAGAAGACGACGTTGAAGGCGATCTGCGGGACGGCGGACAGCCCCTCGCGGGCGATGTCGCCGATCGGTGCGAGCGGGTTCAGCTGCCACGGCACCCCGTACGAGATGCCCGGTCCCGAGGTGCCGTCGGGCAGCGGGTAGAGCGTGAAGCAGCCGAGGCCCAGGAAGTAGAGCACGGCCAGGTAGGTCGACACGACGGAGGCGAACTTGAGTCGCCCGTCGCGATGGTACAGGTACGCGAGTATCGGCAGGGTGAGGACGGCGGACGCGATCGGCCACAGGGCGACCGCCGCGATGAAGCTCTCGCTGTAACCGGCGAGGAACCGTTTGATGAGACCCATGGGCCACCTTTCTCCGGGCACGCCGATCAGCGTCCCGACACCTTCCAGAGCAGCGCCACCATCCCCGCCGTGAGCGCGGAGACGGCGAGCAGGTATCCGAGCATCCCGAGCACGCGGCGCGCGGCGCGGCGCACGGCGACCAGGACGCGGCGTGCGGGGCGGGGCCTGCCGGGCGCCCCCTTCGAGTCGCCGTAGGGATACGCCATGTCCCGCTCGCCCATCGCCGCACCGCCTCCCGCCGCAACCGTCGCACCCGTGCAGGGCGACCCCCATTGTGCGTCCCGGCACCGTGCGGTGCCATCGATTTGCCTTACAGCAGGATTACATTCATGTAACGGTTGCAGCGGGGGCGCGGAGGGGGCCGGTCGCCCTCCCGCCCGGGCGCCGTCCGGGCCGCGTGCTACACTTGCCGCGATCGAAGGGGGATTCACTATGGACGGGACCCAGGGGCGCATCGGGGCCATCGACGGCCTGCGCGCCGTCGCCATCGCGGGCGTGGTGCTCTACCACCTGCGCCCCTCGCCGCTGCCCGGGGGCTTCTTGGGCGTCACGGTCTTCCTCGTCATCACGGGCTACCTCGCGACCCGCTCCGTCGAGCGGCGCATCGCGCGGGGAGGCGCGTTCTCCTACGGGCGCTACCTCGCCGGGCGGCTCGCGCGCCTGCTCCCCCCGGTGCTCGCGGCGATCGCGCTCACCGCGCTGGGGACCTATCTTTCGAGCCCCGGTCTGCTGCCCAAGGTGCAGGCGGACGCGCTCCCGAGCGCCCTGTTCCTCGTCAACTGGTCCTACATCTTCCGCCAGGTCTCCTACTTCGCCGCGGCGGGCCTCCCCTCCCCGCTCACCCACCTGTGGTACCTCGCCGTGGCGATGCAGTTCTACCTCGTGTGGCCCGCCGTCGTCATGGCCGCGCACCGGGTGCTGCGCACCCGCGGGGCGGCCATCGCCGCATGCGCCGTCCTGGCCGCCCTCTCCACCGCGCTCATGGCACTGCTGCTCGACCCGGCGGGCGACACGGCGCGCGTCTACTACGGGACGGACACGCGCCTGGCCGAGCTCTCGGTCGGCGCGCTCACCGCGCTCGCGCTCGACGGCCTGCGGGCGCGGGGGAGGCGGGCCGTCCGCGAGGGCGCTCCGCTCCCGCTCGCGCTGCGCGTCCTGCCCGCGGCGGGCGCACTCGGGCTGGCGGCGCTGCTCGCGGGCTTCGCGTTCGCGGACGGGGAGAGCCCGCTCATGTACCGCG
>NZ_JAQECM010000056.1:0-15270 GCF_027669965.1 Candidatus Collinsella stercoripullorum
CTCAGTACCAAGAGCGCTTACTACTCAGCCGAACAAAAACGAAAGTATGTATCAAGTGGAAAGGTGTCCAGAATTTCAAAAGGAGGCCTTTCAAGAATAACAATCCCTCTTCCTCCTCTCGAAGAGCAACGCCGCATCGTCTCTATCCTCGACAAGTTCGACGCCCTCGTAAACGACCTCTCATCCGGCATCCCCGCCGAGATTGAGGCGCGTCGCAAGCAATACGAGTACTATCGAGACAAGCTCCTCACCTTCAAAGAGAAACCCGGAGACTAGCCATGCCCTCGAGTGACATCGAATACGATTCATCGGATCGCCAGACCCTGGACGTCGAGTTCTCCTCGGCTCCCAAGGCCCCGCAGGCGTCCGTCCTCGACGACCTCCCCCGCGATGTCTCATTCGATGTGCTCGCCACGGGCGGCCAGGCCACCGTGTGCTCCGTAAGCCCGCTCGACGGGCCCCGCTCCGAGGGCTACCAGAGCGAGGCCGCGCTGGAGCACGCCTTCATAGAGCAGCTCCAGCGACAGGCGTACGAATACGTCACCTTTGCGGACGAGGCTTCCTTCAAAGCCAATCTGCGTCACCAGTTGGAGCTCCTGAACGGTTATCACTTTACCGACGGCGAATGGAAGCGCTTCTTCCGCACCAGCATCGCCGCCGCCAACGAGGGCATCGTGGAGAAGACCCGTCGCATCCAGGAGGACTACATCCAGTCCCTCCGGCGCGACGACGGCACCACCCGCAACATCCGCCTCATAGACAAGCGCAACATCCACAACAACCGCCTGCAGGTCACCAACCAGTACACGCAGAACGGCGGGAGCTACGAGAACCGCTACGACGCGACCATCCTGGTGAACGGCCTGCCGCTCGTGCACGTGGAGCTCAAGCGCCGCGGTGTTGCCATCAAGGAGGCGTTCAACCAGATCGAGCGCTACCAGCGCGACAGTTTCTGGGGAGGCTCGGGGCTCTTCGAGTACGTGCAGATCTTCGTGATCAGCAACGGCACGCATACCAAGTACTACTCCAACACCACGCGTTGGTCCCACCTCAAGGAGATGCAGGGCAAGCGCCCCGGCGGCAAGAAGACCTCCAACAGCTTCGAGTTCACGAGCTGGTGGGCAGCAGCGGACAACGAGCCCATCCGCGATCTCATCCCCTTCACCAAGACGTTCTTCGCCAAGCACACGCTGCTCAACATCCTCACGCGCTACTGCGTGTTCGACACCGAGCAGGTGCTTAAGGTCATGCGCCCCTACCAGATCGTGGCAACCGAACGCATCCTCAACCGCATCCTCATCTCCGAGAACGACAAGTCCATGCTGGGCACCACGCGCGCCGGCGGCTACGTGTGGCACACCACCGGATCGGGCAAGACACTCACCAGCTTCAAGACCGCGCGCCTCGCGAGCGGCATGGAGGGCGTGGACAAGGTCATGTTCGTGGTGGACCGTCAGGACCTGGACTTTCAGACCATGCAGGAGTACGAGAAGTTCGAAAAGGGCGCGGTCGACGGTTCAAAGAATACCGCCGAGCTCACGAAGAACCTCGCGGACGACACCAAGCCCATCCTGGTAACCACCATCCAGAAGCTCTCCCACTTCATCAAGGCCAACCCCAAGCACGACATCTACGCCAAGCACGTGGTGATCATCTTTGACGAGTGCCACCGCAGCCAGTTTGGCGAGATGCACCAGGCCATCACCAAGCACTTCAAGAACTACCACCTGTTCGGCTTCACCGGCACGCCCATCTTCGCCGAAAACGCCCTCTCCAGCGGCAACCCGCACCTGCGCACCACCGAGCAGGCCTTTGGCGACAAGCTGCACACCTACACCATCGTGGACGCCATCCGCGACGGCAACGTGCTCCCCTTCCGCATCGACTACATCCAGACCATCAAGAAGAAGGACGACTTCCCCGACGAGAAAGTCTACAACATCTACCGCGAGGGTGCCTACAAGGACACCCGCCGCGTGGACCTGGTGACCAACTACATCCTGGACCACTTTGACCAGAAGACCAAGCGCCAGTACGGCTACAAGCTCAGGGACAAGCGCGTCATGGGCTTCAACTCGATCTTCGCCACCGCCTCGATCGATATGGCGAAGCTCTACTACACCGCCTTCAAGCGCCTGCAGGCCAAACGCGGCGGCGAGCCCCTTAAGGTGGGCCTCATCTACAGCTTCGGCGTGAACGAGGACGAAACTGGCTGCGGCCTGCCCGAGGAGAACTTCGACGTGGACAGCCTCGACACGCCCGACCGAGACTTCCTGGAGGGGGCAATCGCGGATTACAACGCGATGTACAAGACGAACTTCTCCACCACAGGATCGGGCTCCGACGGGTTCAACAACTACTACAAGGACCTCTCGGCGCGCCTGAAGAACCGCGAGATCGATCTGGTCATCGTGGTGAACATGTTCCTCACGGGCTTCGATGCCACCACCCTGAATACCCTCTGGGTGGACAAGGACCTGCGCCTGCACGGCCTTATCCAGGCGTTCTCGCGCACCAACCGCATCTTGAACGCCGTGAAGGACTTTGGCAACATCGTGTGCTTCCGCGATCTGGAAGACGAGGTCAACGCGGCGATCTCGCTCTTTGGCGACAAGGACGCCCGCGGCATCGTGCTACTCAAGCCCTACCGCGAGTACCTTGCCGAGTACCGCGACCGCCTGGCCCAGCTGCGTGAGATGCTTTCCCCGGGCGAGGAGCCCCTCGGCGAGGAGGCCGAGAAGGCGTTCATCCGCCTGTGGGGCACCATCATGCGCCTGCGCAACATCCTCACGAGCTTCGACGAGTTCGCCGAGGACGATGACCTTGCCGCACGCGACGAGCAGGACTACCGCAGCGTCTACAAGGACCTCTACCAGAAGTACCGCCCCAAGGAGGGCGACGCCGCCATCATCAACGACGACCTGGTCTTTGAGATCGAACTGCTCAAGCAGGTGGACATCAATATCGACTACATCCTGATGCTGGTGCAGAAGTACCACGACGGCAACTGCAAGGACAAGGTCCTCATAGCCGACGTGGAACGCGCCGTCCGCTCGAGCTACGAGCTGTGCAACAAGCGCGACCTCATCGAGCAGTTCATCGACAGCCTGGACCACTCCGACGACGTCGAGGCCGACTGGCGGGCCTACATCGCCAAGAAGCGCGAGGCGGAGCTCACGGCCATCATCGAGGATGAGAAGCTCGACAGCGAGGGAACCCATGAGCTGGTGGAGCGCGCCTTCCGAGGCGGTGGCATCCCCGAGAGCGGCACCGAGGTGGTGGACCTCATGACCAAGAAGCCCAGCCGCTTCGGCGGGGGCGGCGCCTACGCCGCGACGAAGCAGCGGATCCTGGACAAGCTCAAGGCGTTCTACGAACGGTTCGCGGGGATGGGGGCATAGGGCGCCCCAGCATGTGTAATTAGGCCAGACGTATTTTCACAAATAGTCAATCTAGAAACAGGTGACGTAAATGGATGATACAGTTATTACGGCAATTGCGACAGCGGGTTCTCAGCTCGCCGTTCTTGCCGCAAAAGAAACAGCCACTCAAGTTAGCAATAGATTTCAGGCTATTAGGCAAAAGAAGACTTATGAGGAGCTTTGCAACTCGTACGAGGAACTAATAAATGAATTAGTCGCAGAGCGCGCTCAGGCGATTGCTATTGCCCAAGCATACAAATCCGAGTTGAACAGGTATGAGATAACAGATGAGGATATTGTGCACCTGCAAAACACGGTTGGACGTGCGCTAGACATCCTGAAATCCTTCTCACCTGATAGTGACTTCTCAAACTTCGAGAATTTCAAATCCCTCCTATCTGTCGATACGCTAAAAGCTATGCAGCTTCTGGGATTTGACTACAAGAAAGCGATAGGCGACCCCTTGACTGAAGTATGCGCGGATGCAATCCGTGCGAATCTGGGCCAGAAACAATCGACTGCCAACCGCAATAATCAGAAGAAGCGTAACTAAGCAAACTAAACATTTGTATTCCTTTGAAAGAAAGCTGTACGGCACTTCTCCATTCGAGGATGGGAGATATTGCGAGGCTGATGAACCAACGGTACTGAGTAAACGCCTGTCATCCAGAGTCGAATCCGGATGCATGCCAAAAGCGAGAAATATGTCGTGTCTAGCCTGGGCCCTGCGCTTCCGCCTCGCTGGAAAACAGCTGCTACTTAAGGAATCCCATAGGCATCCAATAGAAAGTATGCGTATAGTGCGTGTTCGTCCCCTGAATACTCAGCTGACGAATTCTTACTCGAATAGAAATACTGCAAGCTCGAATAGAAATACTGCAAGCGATTTAGTTGGCGCTAGGCATCCTCTCCCCCGCACAGCTCCACGCACCGCTCGAGCCACCGGCAGTCGTTCTCCTCGCGCATGGCGGCGTGCATCAGCACCAGGTAGTCGCCGAACTCGGGCGTGTCCCGCGGCGGCACCCCGTCAAACTTCCGCTGGTTGCCGCGCAGGTGCTCCAGGCGCTCGCGGTGGAGCTCCAGCTGGTGGGCCAGCATCTCGATCTGCCGCTCCGCAGGCAGGCAGCCCGAGAAGAACACCTGCAGCCTGGGCTCGCTCTTGGGCGTGGGGGGGGAGCTCCAGGTCCGCGTTCATCCACCTCATAAACTCCTCGCGCTCCTTGGGCGTGATGGAGTAGAGCTTTTTCTCGAGCGACGTCCCCACGACCTCCACCCGGTACTCCGTCAGGCCGTCTTCGGTCATCCTCTTCAGCTCGGGGTAGATCTGGCTGTGCTTGGCGCACCGCAAACTCGTTGAGCGCGTCCTGGAACTCCTGCGCCATCTCGTAGCCGCTGCAGGGCCGCTGATAGAGCAGGTCAGCGGTCTCGGCCATCGCCCCCTATATCGCCCTGCTCTGCCGTGACAATACCGCCGGATACGTCTACACCCGGTATGAGCCTCCCCTCTCCCGGGTACCCACCTAGCAGACATCCGCCCCGCCCACCCCCGCTCCTCGGGAGGACCCATGAACCTCGCGCGCATCCCCCTCATCGCATCGATCTCGCTCGCCCTCGCGTCCCTCGCGGGGTGCGGCGTCTCGCCCGAGCAGGCGGGCTACCGGCAGGTGAGCGCCGCCGAGGCCCAGCAGCTCATGGAGACCGAGCAGGACTGCGTCATCCTCGACGTGCGCACGCAATCCGAATACGACTCCGGCCACATCCCGGGAGCCGTCTGCCTTCCCAACGAGGACATCGGCTCCGAGGAGCCCTCTGAACTCCCCGACAAGGACCAGCTCATCCTCGTCTACTGCCGCAGCGGCAACCGCAGCGCCCAGGCGGCGCGCAAGCTCGCCGCGCTCGGCTACACCGACGTGGTCGACTTCGGCGGGATCAACGCCTGGCCCGGGGAGATAGAAAGGTAGAGGGCCCTAAGGGATCCCCGCTCCCGCATCGGCCGCCATCTTGATTGGCCCCGCAGCCCACCGTCGCCCCGGGGGTATGCATGTGAAATTGGGTCAGACGCAATTTCACATGACCCCTGCTCGCTCGGGTCCGCAACAACCCGTTTCTTGCCGCTCCTCCCCCGCCGTCGCACAATCAAGGCGCAGGGGGCGGACGGCGCCCCGGGCGTATGCGAGGAGGAACCATGGCACTCAAGGACACCGTCGCCCAGATCCGCCAGGAGGCGGGCGTCACGCAGGAAGAGATGGCGCGCAGGCTCTACGTGACGCGCCAGGCCGTATCGCGCTGGGAGACGGGCGAGACCGCACCCGGGATCGACATGGTCAAGCTCATCTGCGTGACCTTCGGCGTGCCACCGGAGCGCTTCTTTGACATGCCGCAGAGCTATTACTGCCAGTGCTGCAGCATGCCCATGCCCGAGCCCGAGCTGCACGGCACCGAGGCCGACGGCTCCCCGAGCCAGGACTTCTGCCGCTACTGCTACGACCACGGCGACTTCACCGCCACCGGCGTCACCATGGACGAGTTCATCGAGGCCACGGCGCCGATGGAGGCCGAGGCCCTCGGCATCTCGCGCGACGAGGCGGTGTCCCTCATGGCGACGCTCCTGCCCCACCTCAAGCGATGGCGCGAGGTGGCCGCAAACGAGAAGGCCTACGGGGAGGAGCTGCGCGCCGCGCACGGCGACGAGGTGATCGATGCGGCCAACAAGCGCTACGTGGGCATGGGCGAGGCCGCGCACCTGCGCGCCGACGAGCTGGAGCTCGCCATCAAGGAGCAGCTGCGACGCGCCCTGGAAACGGGTGACGAGCATGGCCCTGAGGCCGAGCAGCTCGTGCGCATGCACGCGGCGTGGCTTCAGATGTACTGGCCCGAGGGCCTCTACTCCCCCGAGGCGCACCGGTCGCTCGCCGACGGCTACCTGGCCGATGAGCGATTCCAGCGCTACTACGACGCCGTTGCCCCAGGAGCTGCGCGCTTTTTGCGCGACGCCGTGCACACCTGGGCGTGACGGTGCACGCGTCGGGGGCGGCAGCCGCGCAGGCCGCCGCCCCCGACAGAATGGCACGGTGTTGTCTTGGCTCGGGCCCGGGGCTTACGAGCGTCGCGACCGCATCATTGCGAACGTCCCCGTAGCGACGGCCGCCGCCGCGAGAGCGCAAAGCGCCGCCACGACGGACACGGAGCCATCGCCTGTCTTGGCAAGCGATTCTCGATCGTCATCGGCGTTGTCCGTTGAGGTGGAACTGGAGCGCATCGCACCGCAAAGCTTGCAACGGCCGTCTTCTCCCCAGTCGTGACCGGTGGCGGGAACGGCCTCGCCCTCCGCGAGCACGAGGCCGCACACGGAGCAGACGGCATCGCCCGAATAGCCGTCCTCGGTGCAGGTGGGCTCCTTCGCCCCGACGACCTCCGGCTCGTGCCCGGCGTACTCGAGCCTCTCGCCGCAGCCGTTCAGGCAGGAGCGCCAGTGCCCGTCGGCGTCGCGCTCCCACCCGTCGGCGGGGTCGTGGCCGGTGGCGGGAACGGCGGCGTCCCCGGGCTCGATCTCCTCGTTGCCGTCGGCGTCGCCGAAGACCTTGCCGCAGGCCTCGCAGGCCCAATGCTCATCGCAGCCGTCATCGGTGCAGGTCGCGGGCTTTGCCTCGACCTTGACCAGATCGTGCACCACGGAGACGGAAAGCTCGAGGGCCGCGGTGGCGGTGCTTTGCCCGCTGACGCCGGATATGACGACGCTCTCGCTGTATGCGCCCACATCAAGGCCGTCCTTGGGCACGATCGAAACCTCGACCGCGTCGCCGGGATCTAGCTGGCCCGACGACGCCTTGAGCTCAAGTTCGAACGCCTCCGACTGAGGCACCTGGATCTCAAGAGGCCGGTTGCCCGTATTAGAAATCGTGACCGTCACAGGTTTGACCTGCCCCGGGAACGAGCCCTCGACGAGCCTGCCGAAATCCACATCGGCCGAATCGAGGGAAATCTTGAAGACGGGTTTGGCGATAACGGTCAGGGTCGCGGGATCGCTCGCGGCTATGCCGAGCCCGCCCGTGACGACACAGCGGAATTGCATGCCGTCCATGTCCGCCGTCGTCGCGGGCGTGGTATATGACGCGCCGTTCGCGCCCTCGATATCCGTCCACTCCCCATCAGCGCCCGAGCGCTGCTGCCACCGATAGGAGAGCGTGCCCGTCCCGCTAGCGGAAACCTCAAAGGTAGCGGCGCTCCCTTCATCGACCGTCGCGCCCTTGGGCTGCGCAGAGATGCGCGTGACGTCATCGATGCCACCGCTCGCGCAGCGGAAGTACGACGCGCTCTGAACCAGGTCGACGATCTGCTGCTCGGCAGTAAACGGGGAGCCGTCGACCGGCGTGGCGCTCTCCTCATCCGCACCCGAGATGGCTGCAATTGCCTCGCCTTGGGCAGGGAAGATTCTCAGGGTGCCCGAGGCGGTCGACCCGCTCGCACCAGCGCCGATGGCGCATAGCCCGTCGTACGCGCTCGCAGTGACGGTGCCGCCGGCGATGGTGACGTCGGCGCCGTTGCCGTCCGCACCGCCGCCGATCGCAGCGGCGGTGCTGCTGCTGTCCGAGCCATAGACCGTGGTCGCCGTGACGACGCCGCCCGTAATCAAGACGGTTCCGCCGTCGCCCCGCAGGCCGCCGCCGATTGCCGCGCCGAAACTCTTGCCGCCCGTCGCGTTGACGACGCCGCCGATAACGGTGAGACTTCCGCCGTCGTTTTGCTGACCACCGCCGATGCCCGCGGCGTTCCATCCACCGAACGCCGTGACGACGCCGCCGGTGACGACGACCGCTCCGCCCTTTCCGGCTTCAGCCTTGTCGTTGAGGCCGTCGGGATTATAGAAGCCTCCGCCGATACCCGCCGCTCGCGAGTATCCCCCCGCATTGTCGGCCGTGACCGCCCCGCCGCAAATCATTATTGTCCCCGCATCCGCAGTATCCTCCGCAGTGCCTCCGCCGATGGCAGCGCAATCGGCGAAACCCGAGTACCTCGTCGTGGCGGTCAGCGAGCCCATCGTGGCTTCATCCGCGGATTGGGCGTAGATGGTGAGGCTGTTGCCCTCCGACACCTCGATGCCGCCGTTGACGTTCAACGCGTTCCCATCGGTCAGAATCAGCCTCACATCGCCGTCGACGACGATGCGCCTCCTGCTGATGCTCACATTGGAATCGAGCGCATACCAGCCGCTGGTCCACTGCAAGTCATCGGTGGAAACCGAGAGGCAATCGGCCTTGGTCTGCTCGACGCCTCCCTCATCGAGATAGGATACGGTCAAAAGCTTTCTGGTGCTGCAGGAGAAGTAGCCCATGCCCATCTCATCGCTCGGCACTTGGACGGATGCGCCCGGCTTGAAGGGAGAGCCGGCAAGCGCCGTGGCGGTCTCCGCGCTGTCACCCGTGCTCGCGGAAATAATCCTACTGGCTTTCGGGGCGATCGTGAGCGTGCCGTGGTCGGAATTGCCCGCGCCACCGCCGATGGCGGCACCCTTCGTGCTGGTCGCGGTGACGCTGCCGCCGGTGATCTTCACCGTGCCGCCTTTTCCCCGACCGTCCATATCCGAACCGCCGCCGATGGCAGCGCCGCCACCGGTCGCAAGGGCGTTGACGATGCCACCGTTGATGGTTACTGGACCTCCAGTAGAGTTATACCCCCCCCCGATTGCGGAGCCGGCATATGAAGACGTGGCCTCGATGCGACCTCCGTTGATCGTTATAGAGGAAGAGCTGCTTGACCTCGTCCTGATGGCACCCATGCCAGTCGAAGCGGTCGCACGAAGCGTACCCATCGTCCCGCCATCTTCTGTTTGGGCGTAAATGACAAGGTTGGCGCCTGAGTCTATCTCAATACCCTTGCTCGCGGTAAGGGTGCACCCGTCCGCCAAGATCAGGTTCGTGAGGGAGTAGGCGGAACCGTCTCCGGAAACGGTGATGCGCTCGGAGATGGTGACATCGCCATTCACCACATACCAACCGCGGGTCAACTTGGTGTGGCCGCTCGTGATTTCCGTAGCCTCGGAAATCGTTGTGGAATTCCCATCTCCATCGATATATGGAACGTTTCTTGCCGCCAGCGCCGTCGTAGGCAGACCAAGGCACAGGACTAGGGTGCAGGCCAGGCTCAGCAACATTCGCCTCATCATGAGAGTCTCCTCGTCTCGCGCGCGGTCTCATCTCCCCATCCGCGCCATTATCCCATGAAAACACGGCTGCTACCATGCGCTATCCCATGAACAGGTGAAATTATGTCTGACGATTTTTCACGCGGGCCGCGCCGACCCGCCCAGGCGTGAGATTACGTCTGACGTTTTTTCACATGCGTTGACAATTCTGTGCACCCTGTGAAAGGGTTTCCAACCGCGCCCGCCTGCGTCATACTCCGGCACATCGCAAGGAGCGCGCGCTGCGCGCAGACCCCAGAGGAGGTGCGACCATGAGCGACCGAAGTAGCAATGCCCGCGGTGCCGGGTCGCACGAACCCGTCGCTAGGATCGCCTAGCCAATAAGCGCCTGAACAACAGATCTCGCAGCCACCCGGCAGCTTGCCGGCGACTTCGCGCTGCCCGCCCACGGGCATCCACATCTCGACCAGCCATCACGAGGTATTGGGAGGTGCACGGATGCGCATCGCAACCATCATCGCCAACTTCAGCAAGGCCCCCGCCATGTGCGGGAGCAAGATCGCGCGCCGTCACGGCGCGTACGACCGCCACGGCGAGCTCGGAGAGTCCATCGGGCTCGCGGCGACCACTCAAACAGCCGAGCTCCTCGAGGCGCTCGGCACCGACCGCGACGGGCTCGACGCGAAGCGCGCCGATGAGCTTCGCGCCGAGGTGGGGGGAAACGTCCCCACCCGGGCTCGCCGCGCGCCGGCGGCCCTGCGCCTGGCAAAGAGCATGGCCAGCCCCTTCTCGCTCATCCTGGCGGCGCTCGCGGCGATCTCGCTCTACACGAACGTGATCGTTGCCGCCCCCGACGATAAGGACCCCTCCACCTGCATCATCATCGCCGTCATGGTGCTCATCTCGGGCATCCTGGGATTCGTGCAGGAGGACCGCGGCATCGCCGCCGCCGAGTCGCTTCGCACCCTTGTCACCACCACCTGTCGGCTCAAGCGCGCCGGCGAGCCCGCCCGCGAGGTCCCCTTCGCCGAGCTCGTGCCCGGTGACATCGTGCTGCTCGCCGCCGGCGACCTCATCCCCGCCGACGCCCGCGTGATCGAGGCGAAGGACCTCTTCGTGAACCAGACCGCCCTCACCGGGGAGAGCGAGCCCGTCGAGAAGGACGCGCTCCCCTGCGATGCGGACGCGGGCGCGCTCACCGTGGGGGACTGCACGAGCATCGTTTTCACCGGGACCACCGTGGTATCGGGTTCGGCCCGCGCCGTGGTGGTGGCAACCGGGGACGCCACCTACGTGGGCCGCGTCATGCGCACCGTGCGCGAGCGCCCCGCCCGCACGAGCTTTGACGCAGGCGTGGCATCGGTCTCGCGCGTGCTCGTGGGCTTCATGCTCGTCATGTGCCCCATCGTGTTCGTCATCAACGGCATCACCAAGGGCGACTGGCTCGACGCGCTGCTCTTCACCGCATCGGTTGCGGTGGGCATCACCCCGCAGATGCTGCCCGTCATCGTGACCACCTGCCTGGCGCGCGGCGCGCGCGAGATGGCGCGGCGCGAGGTCATCGTGAAGGACCTCTCCGCCATCCAGAACCTGGGCGCCATGGACGTGCTGTGCTGCGACAAGACCGGGACCCTCACCGAGGACCGCGTGGTGCTGGAGCGCCACCTGAACGCCGACGGCGCCGAGGACGACCGCGTGCTGCGCCACGCCTTCCTGGTGAGCCATTTCCAGACGGGGTTGCGCAACCTCATCGACGAGGCGATCGAGGAGCGCGGCCTTGCGCTCGCGCGCGCCGGCTCCCCCGAGCTCGCCGGCGCGATCGAGCGCTGGCACAAGGTGGACGAGGTCCCCTTTGACTTCGAGCGCCGCCGCATGAGCGTGGTGGTCGAGGACGCCGCCGGCAAGACCCAGATGGTCACCAAGGGCGCCGTGGAGGAGGTGCTCGCCGCGTGCGCGTACGTGGAGCTCGACGGCCGGGCGCTCCCGCTCGACGGGAGGCGCCGGGCGCGGGTGCTGGCGGATGCCGCGCGGATGAACGACGAGGGCTTGCGCGTGATCGCCGTGGCCCAGCGCACCGACCCGCGGCCGGTGGGCGCGTTCTCGGCCGCAGACGAGCACGACCTCGTGCTCATCGGCTACCTCGCGTTCCTCGACCCGCCCAAGGCGAGCGCGGCGGAGGCGGTCGGGCAGCTCACCGCCGCCGGAGTCTCGGTGCGCGTGCTCACCGGCGACGCCGAGGGCGTCGCCGCGGCCGTGTGCCGCAAGGTGGGCATCCGCGTGGACGGCATGCTCACGGGCAGCGAGGTGGAGGCGATGGACGACGCCGAGCTCGCCGAGCGCGCGGAGGGCGTGCAGCTCTTCGCGCGGCTCTCCCCGCTCCAGAAGGCGCGCGTCGTGGACGCCCTGCGCGGGCGCGGGCACGTGGTCGGCTTCATGGGCGACGGCATCAACGACGCCGCCGCGCTGCGGGCCGCCGACGCCGGGATCTCGGTGGACACCGCGGTGGACGTGGCCAAGGAGACCGCCGCGGTCATCCTCACGCGCAAGGACCTGGCGGTGCTCGGGCGCGCCGTGCGCGAGGGGCGCCGCACCTACGGCAACACCATCAAGTACGTGAAGGCCACGGCGAGCTCGAACTTCGGCAACATGCTTTCCGTGCTGGTGGCGAGCGCCTTCCTACCGTTTCTTCCCATGACGGCGCTTCAGCTGCTCCTGCTGGGGCTCGTCTACACGCTCTCGTGCGCCGCGATCCCCTGGGACCGCGTGGACGAGTCGTTCCTGGCGCGCCCGCGCACCTGGGACGCCCGCTCCATCGTGAGCTTCATGCTGTGGATGGGACCGGTGAGCTCGATCTTTGACATCGCGACGTTTGCCGCTCTGTTCTTCCTGGTGGGCCCCATCGTCACGGGCGCACCCTGGGGCGAGCTCGCGCAGGCGGGGGGCGCCGCGGGCATGGCGCTGTTCGTCGCCGTCTTCCACACGGGCTGGTTTTTGGAGTCGCTCTGGACGCAGACGCTCGTGCTCCACGTGCTGAGGACCGAGCAGGTGCCCTTCGTGCAGAGCCGCCCGGCGCCCGCCCTGCTGGCGGTGACGCTTGCCGGGACGCTCGCTGCCTGCGCGCTCCCCTATGCCGGGGCGCTTGCCGACGCGCTCGGCCTCGTGGCGCCGCCCGTGGAGGTCTACCCCCTCATCATGGCGTGCGTGACGGGCTACGTGGTGCTCGTGACCATCATGAAGGGAGCGTACGTGCGGCGGCGCGGGTCGCTGCTCTAGCCGGCGGGAGACCCACCCCGGCCGCGGGCATCCGTCCCGGGGTCCGCGGCGGCGCCCAGGTACCGCTCTATCGAATAGCGGGCGCGGCCCCGCGTGGCCTCTCCGTACTCGATGGCGCGCACGGGGCACTCGTTGATGCAGCGCAGGCACTGGTAGCAGGAATCCTTGACCCAGCGGGGCACACCGTCCGCAAGCTCGATCGCGCGGGAGGGGCAGCCCGCGGCGCAGCGGCCGCACCCCACGCAGGCATCCGTCGCCGCAAAGGGCTTCGTGGCGCGCGCGAAGCGGTTGAAGCCCCAGTTGGCGGCGGACGATTTCAGAAGAGAGGCCGTACCCTCGCACAGCCGCCCCGCGCACACGCGGCGCGCGACCTCCTCGGCGATGCGCGCCACCTCGCGCTGCGCCGCCGCGATCTTGGCGCGCACGGTCTCGGGCGGCTCGAGCTCGGAGCCGATCACGTAGTTGTTGGGCATGGCGATCCCATAGGAGCTGTCGAGGGGGACCTTCCGGGCAATCTTGCGCATCGCGCGCCCCGCCTCGGCGCCATAGGTGCACACGCCGAACGTGAAGGCCTCCCCCGGAATCGCCGCTCGCTCGGCAAACGCCTCCATAGGCCCGGGGACGCCCCAGGCATAGATGGGAAACACGAAGCCCACGCGCTGCTCGCCGGAAAGATCCGCCGCGGCGCGCGCGGCCGCGGAATCGATGATGTCGAGGGCGCGGTCGCCCAAGCGCCGCGCAAGCTCGCAGGCGATCCAACGGGAATTCCCCGTGCCGGAAAAGTAGAAGATCATGCGTCCCCCTCGCGTCCATGGGCAGCTCCAAGGCAACATCCCGCAGGGGGGCCGGACGCAAAACCCATCCGATGGGCAAAAGTATAGCCGACCCCGCCGATCAATCCCCAATCGGCAGCCCTCGCCCGGCACCCCGTTTGCGCGATACTTACGTCAAGCATGTCCGCGACGAGGAGGAACGAAATGGCTTTCGACACAGCGCGCCTTGCATGGACCCGCAAGCCCCGGGAATGCAGCATCGAGCCGGACCGCATCGAGATCGTCACCGAGCCGCATACGGACCTCTAGCAGCGAACCTACTACCGCTTCCGCAACGACAGCGCGCCGGTGCTCCAGATGGCGACGGCGGAGCGGTTCTTCTCCTTCGTGGTGCGCTGCGACTTCTCAGGCAGCGCGCACCGCTTCGACCAGTGCGGCGTGGTCGTGTACCTCGATAGCGAGAACTGGCTCAAGGCCTCTGTGGAGTACGAGAACGAGGATTTCGCGCACCTGGGCAGCGTGGTCACCAACCACGGATACTCCGACTGGGCGACCACGGAGATACCCGCCACGGTGAAGTCGATGTGGTACCGCCTGAGCCGACGCGAGGACGATTTCCGCATCGAATGCTCCGAGGACGGGACCGCCTTCCGCCAGATGCGCATCTGCCACCTGTGGGACGCGCGGGACGAGGTGCGGCTCGGCGTATACGCCTGCAGCCCTGAGGATTCATCCTTCCGCGCGGTGTTCACCGACCTGGCGATCACGGCGTGCGCTTGGCGCGCGCACGACGGCCAGGCGCCCGACGAGGACCTCTAGGTCGCGTGCGCTCACGGCGGCGGCTGCGTGCGGCGGCGCGTTGCTGGAACATTCGTGAAGCGCTGCTAGCTGTTGTGTGCCAACAGGTTGTTGACGCCGACGATGCGCGACATGGGCGGCAGGCCCCCGCACGCGCTGTGCGGACGGCTCCAATTGTAGTGCTCGAGGTAGGCCGGGAGGGCGGAAGCCCTCCCGGCCTCGCCGTCCCACGCGCGCCCGTACTGCCACTCCTGGGCGAGCGTCCTGTTCATGCGCTCGACCTTGCCGTTCTGCCAGGGGCTGTAGGGCCTGGTGTAGACGCGGCGAATCCCCTCGGACTCCAGCAGGGCGTTGAACTCGCCCGAGCGGTAGCCGGGGCCGTTGTCGGTCATCAGCCGGGGCCGTTGTCGGTCATCACGCGCTCGGCGCGGACGCCCAGGCCGGCGAAGAACGCCAGGCAGCGTGCCATGAACGCGGAGCAGGTGCCCCTGCGCTCGTCCGGGAGGAGCCCCGCGTAGGCGACGCGGGAGAAGTCGTCGACCGCGACGCGCGGGCACGACGACCCGGCCCCCGAGCGCCCCCTCGAGGGGTCGTTGCCCCGCCCGAGGGCGCGCCAGCCGCCCCCGGGCGGGGATGCGGGCGACCTTCTTCACGTCCACGTGGAGGAGCTCGCCGGGCCTCTCGCGCCCGTGGCGCACGGGCGCGACGGGCCCGCGGCGGCGGACCTCGCCCGTGACGCGGTCGACGTCGGCGAGCCTCGGCAGCCCCCTCCTCGCGACGATCCGCGCGCACGTCCGCGCCGGCACGCCCGTCGCGGCGGCGAGCGCGAGCGGTGTGTTTGCTAGCGTCTTACTTACGGGTT
>NZ_JAQECM010000057.1:0-14674 GCF_027669965.1 Candidatus Collinsella stercoripullorum
CCGGCCTTCCTCAACCTGCGCAAGAACGATCCCGACCGCGAGCGCGTGTTCCGCTTCCCGTTCGAGGGCGCGCTGATGAAGGTCGCCCTCGCGGTGCCCTGCATCGAGCTCGTGCTGACAATCGTCGCGACCGTCGTGCCGCTCTCCGGGGCCGAGATCGCCGACAAGGTTCCCATGCTCATCGGCTTCATCGTGCTGCTCCTCATCGGCGAGGTGGTCCGCGTCGTCTCCGCCCGCGGACGCAAGGAGGAGTACCGCGGCCTCACGCCAAAGCTCGCCGCCGCGCGCCTGGCAGCCGAGGCCAAGGAGGCGGACGGCGAGTAGCCACGCCTGATTTCCGACCTCGTGCGATACGCCATCTCGGGCCGTTCGCGGGTACGGTTCAAAAACCCGCTCCTCTCCTTTCGCCGTCCGGCAGGCACGGCACCAAAAGCCTGACCTCTTTTTTCGGCAATTGCCCGCCGGCTGGATGCCGGCGGCGGATCGCAAGCGATATGGAGGTAATCTATGCGTACGATCACCGAGTCCGAATCCACCCCCAAGGCCGACGGCTTCTACATGCCCGCTGAGTTCGCGCCGCAGGACCGCGTGTGGATGGGCTGGCCCCACCGCACCGACACCTGGGCCCGCGGCGCCAAGCCCGCCCAGGCCCAGTACGCCGAAATCGCACGCGCCATCTCCCGGTTCACGCCGGTCACCATGTGCGCCAACCAGGCCGACTACGCCAACTGCAAGGCCGTCTTCGAGGAAGACGAGAACGTCACCGTCATCGAGATGACCACCGACGACGTCTGGTTCCGCGACACCGCCTGCACCTATGTGATTAACGGCAAGGGCGACAAGCGCGCCTGCCATTGGCACTTCAACGGCTACGGCGGCCTCATCGACGGCCTCTACTTCCCGTGGGACAAGGACGCCTCGCTCGGCCTGCAGATCAGCCAGATCGAGCAGGTGACGCGCTACCGTCCCGACGACTTCATCCTGGAGGGCGGCTCGTTCAACTGCGACGGCCAGGGCACGGTCGTGACCACCGAGATGTGCCTGCTCAACGAGGGCCGCAACCCCCAGTACACCAAGGAGCAGATCGAGGAGCTGCTGGGCGAGTACCTGGGCATCGAGAAAGTCATCTGGATCAAGGACGGCATCGACCCCTATGAGACGAACGGCCACGTGGACGACGTGGCGTGCTTCAGCGCCCCGGGCGAGGTGTGCTGCATGTGGACGGACGACCCCGACCACAAGTTCTACCGCGAGTGCCAGGAGGCTTACCGCGTGCTCTGTGAGGCGACGGACGCCCGCGGCCGCAAGCTCAAGGTGCACAAGGTGATCATGCCGAGCACCTCGGTCTACATGACCGAGGTGGAGGCCTCGACCATCGACCTCGTGGAGGGCAGCCTGCCCCGCACGCCGGAGGACGCCTTCGAGCCGAGCCACCTCAACTTCCTGCCCATCAACGGCGCCGTTTTGGTCCCCCAGTTTGGCGACCCCAACGACGAGCAGGCGCTCAAGGACATCCAGGCGGCCTACCCGGACCGCGAGGTGATCGGCATCATGACGCGCGAGATCATCTACGGCGGCGGCAACATCCACTGCATCACGCAGCAGCAGCCCAAGGCGCACCGCACCGCGTAGGACGCGGAGCAAAGCCGATTCGCGTAGCCCCCGGCAGCCGTATTGTTGCGGCTGACGGGGGCGTTTGCGTTAGAAGAGCAGGGACGACGGGGGCGCCGCGGCGGAGGATACCCTTGGCGGTCTTCACCTTTCGGTCGAATCCGCCCGCATATAATGGGGCGAAGACCGAAGGAGACCCCATGCCCATCCCTAAATACAACGAGTTCTACGGCGCCGTGCTCAACTTCCTGTCCGACGGGATGGAGCACAGCTCCCGCGAGATGATCGGCCCCATTTCCGACGCCTTCTCCCTCACAGCGGAGGAGCGCGCGGAGAAGCTGCCCAGCCAGACGCAGACGGTAATCTCCAACCGCATTGGCTGGGCCCGAACCTATCTCAAGAAGGCCGGGCTCATCGCCAGCCCGAAGCGCGGGGTCTTCGCCATTACCGACCGCGGACGAAGCGCCTTGGCATCGGGCGAGGCGATTACCAATGATTACCTATCTCGATTCGACTCGTTCAAGGACTTTTTCAGCCGTCCTGTTGCAGGCGTCGAAACTGCCAAACAGGATGAAAACCAATATCATGCCGACTCTGATGCAAAGAGGAGCACGCCCGACGAAGCGCTCGCCCAAGCGCTCTCACAAATCAACGAGCAGCTCTCAGATGACCTCCTCGACGAGATCATGAAGATCTCGGACCAGGCGTTCGAGCAGTTCGTCCTGGACCTCATGACCAGCATGGGATACGGGTCGGTCGACAACACCACGCAGGTCACCCCGTTTGCCGGGGACGAGGGCATAGACGGCATCATCATGGAGGACAAGCTCGGGTTCGATCTAATCTACGTCCAGGCGAAGCACTACGCCCCCGACCACACCGTGGGCAGGCCCGACATCCAGGCGTTCGTGGGCGCCATCGCCGGGCGCGACGGCAAGGGCCTCTTCGTGACCACCTCAAAGTTCAGCAAGCAGGCACGTGAGTACGCCGAGCGTCAGCACATCGTGCTCATCGACGGCCAGCGCCTCGCCGAGCTCATGATCGAGCACGACTTTGGCGTGTCCACGCGCAAGGTGTACAAGGTGAAGGCGGTCGACACCGACCTGTTTAACGGGTATCTCGAGGAGTAGGGCACGGGGAGCGCGCAGCGGATCTTACCCGGGCTCACCAGGCGGCGCCTCCTCGCCCATGCAATCGCTTTTAACCTGAGGTTCTCATGGACTTATTGCAGGTAGATGGTTATTTTTAGGGTATTGTCAACTCGCTGAGGGAAAGGATGCCCATGGCCATCTTCATCGGTACAGAGCAAGAGTTCAACAAGTTCATAGGCCCGCGCGTCCGCAACAGGATCAACGCGCTCGCACGCGCCGCCAAGCACGACCGCGGGTTCGTATGCGAACATTGCGGCAGGAAGGTCGATGAGCTCGAGGCAGCCCATATTCACGGACGCGATCGGAAGACGATCGTCCATGAGATTCTCGAATCGTACCTTGACGGGGAAACGTACCGAGTCGATCTCGACGCCTTCGAGCGGCAGCTCGATGCGACCCACTCCCCCATCGGCAACGTGGTCCTCTTCCTATGCCCCAAGTGCCACCGCACTTATGACCGCAACTACTCAGCTGAGGCGAAATCGGACGAAGCAAAGCTCGGTGCGAAATCCGGTGCCGACGTCCCTGCGGCAACCGCAAACCCCGACGCCGCGCACAAACCCTCTGATCTCTCCCCGAAGCCAGGAGAAAGCAACAAAGCGTATGTCACGAGGGTTTTCGAGCAACTCTATCGAGGAGGGCATATTTCCGATTACGAGCTGAATAGGCTCTGCTCCCACGATGCCGACGACGAAGCGTATCGTTCGAGGACTTTCGGTTTCACCAGGCCACTCGCGGTCACAAGCGATGCGGAGCGCTTCGACGAGCACGGTCATCCGCGATATTACGCGGAGATATGCTGCGGACATTTCTTCTTGTGCAGCCAGTGGTTCCGCGAGAACAACAGCGGATACAACCTCGGCAAATTCCAACAATGGGCGGAGAAGATGGCGCAATGGAATGCGAGCGATACGCGCCCCATAGCGCCATCCGATCATCCAGCAGAAATCGTATAATCCTATATGGACATATCGTCCAAGATGAAGGGGCACAACCGATGGCCGAAACACCCTGTTCCCAGGAAATTACCGTCATCAAAGACGACCAGGGGCTCCTCTTCCTTGGGGATTCCCATGAAATACAACAGCTCCTCGAAGAGCGCGGGCTCGCATCCCGTGAGTTTCGCACCAAGGCCCTCAAGATGGGCGGCGCCGCACTGCAAAAGGCGAGCGATGCATCCATGCAGTCAGGGCGCTGGGTCAAGCTCACCGAGGAATCCGCCGAGCTCCTCAAGCAATACGGTAAAGCGGGGGCCATCCAGCCCGGCGTCGCACAGGCCGCCAATGGCCGGATCGTCAAGTGGCTGAAGTTCGAGACCCCGAGCCAGCTCTTCTCCCCGGCGATGGCGACGGGCATGGCCGGAATGATGACCCAGATGGCGCTCGAGCAGGCGATCCAGGAGATAACGGATTACCTCGCCGCCATAGACGAGAAGGTAAACGACCTCTTGCAGGACCAGAAGGACCGCGTGCTCGCCGACCTCATGGGCGTCGTCTTCGAGCTCGACGAGGCGACCTCCGTCAGGGACCGCACCGGCACGCTCACCGACGCCGCATGGTCGAAGGTGGCCCCCTGCGCCAAGACGACGGAAACGGCCCTCGCCTACGCACTGACCAAGCTCCAAGGGATATGCGACAAGCTCTCCCGGGCGCGCTCCGCAGAAGACGTCGACGACGCGCTCGAGCGGGGTACGAGCGACGCCCGCATGTGGCTCTACGTGATCGCCCGAGCCATCCAGACACGCGACCGCCTCTCCGTCATCGAGCTCGAGCGCGCGTTTTCCGAGAAGCCCGAGGTGCTCGAGGAGCATCGCCTGGCGATCGTCGAGGCGCGCAAGGACCGCCTGGCAAAGGTCCGCGCGCTGGTAGACGGTATGCGAACGACCTTGGGCGAGACGGCGGACCGCATCCGCGACGAGAAGATGCTCCATCCCATCATCGTGGACAGGTCGCTTGAAAGGCTCGACGTCCTCATGTCTGCAGCGGAGGAGTTCTCAAGGCAGCTGGGGATCGAGATAGACGAGAAGACGATTGAGCGCGCCCTCAGATGGGATAAGGCCGCTCGCAAGTTTGTCAAGAACCGCGCCGCCGACGCCGCCGATGCGGGAGAGCAACTGGCGGCAGGCGCCCGGGACCTCGGCGGCAAAGCCCTCATAGGCGCCCAGGACCTCGGCGAGGCGGTCGCCCAGGGCGCCGGCTCGTTGGGCGACGCCGTGGGGAAAGGCGCCCAGGACGCGGTGAAGGCGCTGGAGTCCGTCGATCTTGGCAAGGTTAAGGACTCCCTTCCCATCAAACTTCCCTTCGGGAAAAAGCGCAAATAGGACAAGCGACTCAAAGACGGGAGAGCCCCATGCAGGAACGCGATAACACGATTAACCGACCCTCCGACGATCGGTCGGCGGATGCGTACATTGATGCGGTCAATGCGGTGATTGGCCTGGCCGAGATGGCTATGCCTCAGCTTAAGGGCAGAGGGGGCAAGGCTGCCGTGCTAGCCGGGGCAGTCGTCAAGGCGGCTCCGGTTGCCCGCGCCGCGGCAGAGCAGATCCCCAAGATCGCGCCGGTCATCGCCCCCGCCGCCAAGAAGGCCGCAAACGTCGTGGCCGACAAGGTCCCCGGGGCCGTGGGCGAGGGCGCTGGCAAGGTCGCCGGCGCGGCGAAGGGCGCAGCCGGAGCGCTGGGAGGCGCTGTCGGCTCCGTGCGGAATGCCGCCAAGGACGCCGCGGAGGTCCGCGCCCAGGAGAAGGCGCGCGAGCTCGCGCGCAAGACGCTCCTCGATGGGGCGAAAATACGCATGTCTGCCGCTAAATTCCAAGAGAACTGGAACGTTCAGTCGAAGGCCCCCGGGGACCACGAGGGCTATCTCGCCTACTCGGGCTGCTATGTCGTCATCACCTGCGATAACGCCGTCCGCAAGGACGACTACAGCAAGTACCGTGAGCTCTACGTGGGCAAGTCCGAAAACATCGGCGCAAGCATCCACGATGACTTCGTGGGCAGGGGCGACCCCGACGTATACGCCGACGTAAAGTACAAGCAGCACGTCTACGTTTTGCTCTACCCCTGCGAGAAGGACAAGATCGATCAGCTCGAAGCGTCGCTCATCACGGCGCTCGATGCGGATGAGTCGTACAACCGCAAGAATTAGATTATCGGGATAGCCCACCTAGAAAGCCGGAGGATATAAGGCGATGAAGGACTGCTTTTCAATCACTACGTATACCGTTCAATCCATTCTCGGCCTTATCGGTTCCGGAGACATCGCCATTCCCGAGATACAGCGTCCCTTCGTTTGGTCTCGCACGCAGGTCCGCGACCTGATTGACTCCCTCTACAACGGCTACCCCACGGGCTACCTCATCACATGGAAGAATCCCGACGTTAAGATCAAGGGCGGCGGCACCGCCGAAGGCAAGACAGTGCTCATCGACGGCCAGCAGAGAGTCACCGCGCTCATGGCTGCACTTGCGGGTCTCCAAGTACTTAATGAGGACTACGAGCACATTCGCATCAAGATCGCCTTCGACCCCCTCTACGACGGTGAGGACAGCCCCTTTGCGGTCCTCACGCCCGCACTCGAGAAAAGCCCACGCTGGATTTCCGACATCTCTGAATTCTTCGCACCCGACTTTGACTCGTGGAGCTTTGTGAACGACTACATCGAGAAGAACGAGGGCGCCGATCCCAGGCAGGTCAACAGGGGGATAACCGACCTCAAGGCGATAGCGACGCGCCAGCTCGGTGTCATTTCGATCGATGCCGACTGCTCCATCGATCAGGTCACCGACATCTTCATTCGCATCAACTCCAAGGGTGCCGTGCTATCGCAAGCAGATTTCGCCATGTCCAAAATTGCAGCCGACGAGGTTCACGGCGGCTCGATGCTCCGTAAGGCGATCGACTACTTCTGCCATCTTGCAGTGAAACCGGAGTTTTGGTCGACGATCTCATCCCAAGACAAGGAGTACATGGCGTCAGAGTACGCCGCAAAGTCCGAGTGGCTCAAAGGCGACTCGGACGAAATCTACGACCCCGACTACAACGACGTCCTGCGCGTCGCCTTCATGTACAAGTTTGGGAGAGGCAAGCTGGCAGATCTCGTAGCCCTTCTGTCGGGCCGCGACTTCGAGGAGCGGGTCTACAAGAGCGAGATCGCCGACGACTCCTTTGCCAAGCTGCATGATGGCGTGGTCCGCTTCATGGACAAGGGCTCCTTCCGCGACTTCACCCTCGCCCTCCGCGCCGCGGGCTTCATTGCCCCCACGCTCACCTATTCGAAGGGCGCCATTAACTTCGCCTACAACCTGTATCTCCGTCTCAGGGATGACAAGGCCATCTCCGCCACGGACGTGAAGCGCTACGTCCAGCGCTGGTATGTCATGTCCGTCCTTACAGGGCGTTACTCCGGCTCGTCGGAGTCCGTCATGGACCGGGACATCCGCTCCATCGCCGAGCGCGGCTTCCTCACCTTCTATGACGAGATCGTCCGGGCGCGCCTCTCCGATACGTTCTGGGAGGTCGGCCTCCCGCAGCAGCTCGAGACCACGAGCACACGAACGGGGGCGTGGCTCGTCTACCTGGCTTCGCAGGCGCGCGCTGCGGACAACACGCTCTTCACGAGCGGCTTCAAGGTAGCCGATGTAATCAGCAACATAGGAGACATCCATCACATCTTCCCCAAGGCGTACCTGAGGGATAAGCTCAACGCGCCGCAGCGCCTCTACAACCAGGTCGCAAACTACGCGTACCTGGAGAAAAGAATCAACATCGCCATCGGTGATAGACGTCCGGGCGACTACTTCTCCGAGGCCCTTTATGCGTGCGAGGCCGGCGAGAGATACTTCGGCGACATCAGCGATGCCGACGCTCTCGAACGGAACCTCAAGGCGAACTGCATCCCGTCAGACATCTTCGAGATGGGTGCCGAGGACTATGAAAAGTTCCTTGAGGAGCGTCGCAAGCTCATGGCGGAGAAGATCAAAGGATACTTCCTGGGGCTGTAGCCTAAAGTTCGCTGGCATATTGACGCCTACCACGTCAGCCAGGTGCTGAATACCTCGCCCCAAGTTGAGCAGTTCGGCCTTGAACCCATGGGACAAGAATTCCACCTGGCAACTCATCCCATCCGTGCTGCCACCAAGTCCAACAATCTCAACCCTCAGAATTAGTGACCAGGATCTTTTTCATGAAACAGTACAGATCCCCAAGTTCAACCTTATCGCTGGAAATCGCTTCAATCATTCTTCCTATACCGTTTTTCCCAACCGACTGGTCTTTGGAAAACCATGATTCGAGCTCGCCCTGTGGGATGATATGCACCCCGTATCGGCCGTATTCCTCGATCAGCTCCTCCGCAACGGTGCGCGATTGCTCGTCGAAGGCCTCAAGCCCGTTTTTCTTGAGAGACTTTTTCACTTCCTCGTAATCATCTCTTGCGTGAATATCGCTAGCAAATTGGAAGTGTTTCTGGCGTAAGGGAGGGGCTACTCGATTGACGAACGACGACTTTGCTTCAAGGTTTAGAATAAAGTCGATGTCCAAGATGCAGCTGACGCTCATTTTCACACCTGCCATCAGGTCGAACAAGTTGAGGACCGTGTCGGATCCGTTCAAGCCGATGAAATGACGCCCCTGAAATTCAGCGTACAAACGCTGCTGGCAGTAATGCTCGTACACCACCCGATCGTTCTCGTTTTCCACCAGAATCGTTTGGTCGTAGAAAAGTGAGTTGATGACCCTCTCGTTAAGCATCTGGACTCCCGCCTTCGCCCTGCCTGAGGCGCCTGTCCTGCAGTCAGCGAATGTTGCGAGGTCGATCCTCTCGGCGGTATGCTCGCCCTCGATGACGTTGAGATACATTACGCAGGGTTCGCACTCCTCAGTCAGAACGCCCCGGATGAAGTCGGCGTCGTGCGTCGCCACGAACACCTGCTTTCCGCGGTTCGCTGCATCGACCACGGCCTTTCCCATCTCCCTCCTCTGCGGGGGGTGGAGGAATGTCTCCGGTTCATCTATGAATATTACTTTCGAAAACGGGTCGATCAGCGTCAGCAGCAGTGAGACGAATGCCTTGAGACCGTCGCCCTGCTCGGACAGCAATGGGGAGTTGTCGCGCCACCAGTGCGCTTTTTCCACGACGCCGATGACGTCGTGGGGAATGGGACGGTCGGGCATGATGCGCAGGCGCGTATCCGCCTGCCTGAGGTCGTCGAAACCGATGCGGACGCCGAAGACTTTTTCGAGGACGAGGTTCATGTCTTCCTGCATCGCTTCGTTCAGATACAGGCTTGCGATCCTGTCGGTAGGTCCGGAAGCCATCGCCTCGATGTCCTCGATTCGCGTTCCGAAGCCTCTCGACAATCGGTCTTCGCAGAACTCGGTGCTGATGTAAACCGTCGACAGGAAATCCAGGATCCATTTCAGGACGTGGTCCGGCGTCCCGACGTCCGATCCGATACCACCACGGTCATCTACCGTCAGCTCGAAGGGCTCGCCGCTCTCGTAGCAGGATGACGCCGCAATGGTGCTTAATCGGCGGCCATTCGCGGCGGCTGAATGCTCAATCGACTTCGTCACGCGAGGTCTCAAATAGGACACCGCCTCGTCCGAGTTCGCCGATTCCACCTCCGGAATAAGATCGGGTCTCTCAAAAACCTCCTCCATCGTTCGCTTCAAAGGAAGCACGCTGATGGCAATTTCGGCTTTCCATTTTGTGTCTTTGAATTGATTGCGATTCTGAGGGAAGCACAAAGCGGACACTTCCCTCAGCAGGGTGGACTTGCCGCTGTTGTTTTTCCCGACGAAAACGTTGACGGCGCCCGTTTCGAAGCTTGCGCCTCCGATGTTCATTCGCGTTATTCTCAAAACACCTCTCCGTTCTGCTTTCCGAACGATCCTCTAGCCCTTGAGCGGCTCGAGGAGTTGTGCGCTAAGAAGCCCATTCCAGCGCTTTCGGATTCCAATCGGGCCCTTCGGCCTGCCGCCCTATCGCCGGATCGACGTACTTCTTGACGCCCCTTTCGGCATCCGCGACCCTGAGCCATCTCGATCGGGGATCTTGGCCTCGGCCGCCGCCTACCTGTACGCCCTCTCTCGGAGCCCACGCCAGGAATCCGGCACCCCGAAGGCGTCGAGCGGGCCGATCCCCCTCATCCCCGCCTCCCTCTCGATCGCCCTCGAAAGGTCGGAGCCCGCCATGCCGTACCGGGTCACGTGGAGCACGAGGTCGACGAGGTCCTTCACCCGGCTCGACTCCCTTCCTCCGGGATAGACCTGCATGGTGGCGCACACCTTGTCCGCCACGGTCCTCTCCACGGGATAGATCAAGTAGTCGAATACAGCAAGTCCCTTTACATCAAGCCTGTTCGCGGGAGTAACCAAATCGGCCTTCCCGAGCTCAACAGGATCGGCAACGAGGTCGATAGCTATCTCCGACTTGTGCCTAGTCCCGTCGAGGACGACGTCAAACCTCACTCGGCAGCCATCTCGGTACTCCTGGGTCGCGGCTATCTTGTCCGCTGAGACAAACCGGAACTCAAGGCGGTCGCCGAGGTCCTTGGAGGCAAGGCGCTTGAGCTCCCCGAGGGCGGCCTCCAGACTGCCGCCCCTATAGAGAAAATCCGTATCGGTCGTGTAGCGGGCGTCAACGGTCCTGGCGAGGATCCCCCTGCCGCCCTTGAGCACGAAGGGCTTCCTCTCTTCGCTGAAAATCCTCTCCAGCAGCCTGCCGACGTAGAATCCCTCCACAGCACGCCCCACGTCCTGACCGGACTTCTTCGCCGCCGCCTTGACCGCCTGCTCCAGCGCCAGCGCGCTCCGATACTCCCTGGCCATCACGCCTCCTCACTCGCGGTGCCCGCTGGCCCGTTGTCCCCCTCCGGCGCATCGGGGAGCATCGCCGCTTTTACCAGCGCCGTAGCGACACTCTCGACGTCGGGTTTCGGAAGCGCCCCCGTTGCCGCCGTGAACCCTCCAGCAAGCGCCTTTGCCCCGATATGCCCCGTTTCCCCGCCGACCTCGAGGCGCAGATTCCCAATCGAGTCGATAAGCGTCCTCTGCAGCGTCTCCAGACTGGACGGAAGCCCGGAACCCCTCAGGGCGTCCAGGAATAGGGCGGCCGTATCCCTCATTGCCGTCTGGAACGCCTCGCTTTTGCAAATATCGGCAACCGCGCTCTGCAGGGCCTCGTGCGCCCTGTCGACCAGCACGTCGGACACGTTGCGGAGGATGAGATCGGCCGCGAAGGACTCGCCCCCCTCGGGGAAACCGTACCGCGACGCAACGGGCCCGAGGAGCTCCGAGAGCCTCTCGAAGTCGAACGTGTGGGCGCATCTCCTGGCCGCGTCCCGCATGAACCCGTAGACAAGGGAGGGATCCTCGTCAAGCCGCAGAAGATCGAACACGGTCCTCTCAAAGCTTGTTGTCGGCAGCCCGTCGACCATCACGATGTCGGACTCGTCAAGCGAACATGTCAGAAACCTCATGTCGTCGCGAACCGTCTGCTTCCTAGAGGCGGCGATGAAGGTGTAGGGCGACAGGTGGAAATCGCCGGCGCCCAGAGCGGCGGCGGCCGTCCCCGCTGCGACGACGGCATCGAAGGGTCTAATGGCGAGACGCTCCACAGCGGTCTTCTTGGGAAAGGCCGAGAGCCATGCTGCCTTGAGGTCGGCGTTCGCGGGCTCGCTCCCCGCAACGAACCGATAGACCCCGTAGCACATGGGCTCAACGTGCATGGCATCCGCCATACGCGAAACCTGGTTGCGTCTGAGTCCGATGGCCTGCGCTTGGGCGGTGGTGAACATCCCCCATTGCGAGGCGGCGAGCTGCTCCAGCTCCGATATGTCTGATTGCTTTACCATACTTTGATAGTTTACATCAATGTAAACGAACTCAGTATCAGAATGGCTACTGAGGAGCAATCACCGATACTCCTGTTGGGAGCGCCCGTCCCTCCCCTTCAGGTGGGCGGCACTATGCTTCGGAGCTTTTGGGTCCTTTCTCGAGCATGCCCATTGGGAACCTCACGATCCATAGCTACCAACGGACTCGTCGCAAAAGGCACATGCGTACATCGCCTCAGAAACCTGCTGCACTCTTGCCGTGCTCAATCATCTTCAGCATATTCATAGATTCCCGAACTGTCAGTACGAGCAGGGACGGGTAGCCGAAACCTCTTTCAGAGCCAAAATCCCACAACGCAACCAAACGTCGTCAAGCAGGAGATTTCATGCCCATCCCAATATAATAGGAACTCTACGGCACCGCGCTTAGTCACTCATCCAATGGTCCGGAGCGCACCTCCCATGAGACGATCTGCAACATCTCAATGGTCTTCCCCTCGCCGCGGAGGGAGTGCACAGAGAAGTTGCCCGGCCAAAGGCGGACAGTGGTCTACAATTGTTTAGGCTGGGCTCAAACCAAGTCTGAGCGAGAAGTTTGATTGCGCCGCTTTCCCGGCACTCAATAAAACCAAAAACGATAACTAGTCAAGAAGACGACAAGTTCCGCCCCGCAAGTCATGCGATGTTTGACAGGCGAGACTAAGGCCGAGCATCTACCATTTAACTTCGGACACATCTGTTGATAACGCTAGCAACTAATGCCACTAGAGCTTCGAACACGCGCTTTCAGTTATCAAAGCCAGAGCAATGAAGAAGAGAAGACGAACCGAGCGATTATAATGAGCAGACGAGTTAACCGAATCTTGAAAATACCAGAGGACCGCGCTTAAGGGCAATGCACTTATGGTTGTTGAATTGTGTTTCGGTTAATTTGACTATCTACGAGGACGGAGTTGAGCGATGTCATTTGAAGCCCGACAGAGCGTTGTAGGCAAGCTTCTCAATGATTCAATATATAGAATACCGCGAAACCAGAGGTCCTATGTATGGGATGAATCAAATTGGAGCGATTTGTTTGGTGATATTGAGATCACCGCAAAAGACGATTTGATGCCGCATTTTGTCGGATCGATAGTCCTAATAAAAGAAGGAAAAGAAGACGGCCTCAACGTTTATACAATCATTGATGGCCAGCAAAGAATTATCACTATTACTCTCCTGCTCTCCGCGATAATGTACGAATTTAAGCGTCGTGACATGGTTAACGATGCTCTCGGAACAAAGAAATACCTGATAGCATCCGGCGACAAGGGTCAGGAAATTGTAATTGTTGCTCCTGAAAAACACGTCACTCTGGAAAGGATTGCACGAGGGGTGATTGCCCTCTCTCCAGAAAACGCTAGAAAAATGTCCGCGTCTGCATTTTCCGCAGAAATGTGCTCGTCAAAAAGCAAGGATAGGCAAATTACTAAAGCTTTCAGATTTTTTACAAGCAGGCTCACCGTCTTTGACGACGATTCTCTAGTTCAGTTTAGAAATGCTGTTATTGGGATGACGTACGTGGATATATGCGCAACAACAGAAGAAGATTCCTACACGATTTTTGAGATATTGAATGCAAGGGGACAAGAGCTCCAAGCTCATGAGCTGCTAAAGAATTATATTATGAGATATTATCTTCCCAGAGAGTCACGCGATG
This sequence comes from Candidatus Collinsella stercoripullorum, assembly GCF_027669965.1. NCBI lineage: Bacteria > Bacillati > Actinomycetota > Coriobacteriia > Coriobacteriales > Coriobacteriaceae > Collinsella > Candidatus Collinsella stercoripullorum. The sequence goes on from NZ_JAQECM010000057.1 coordinate 13,301, forward strand.
ACGCTAAAAATATCTGGTCAGATATAGAGAGGACAATTGGTGACGGAATGGATGAATTTCTCCGTCACTACGCAATTCACAGATTTGAATTCGGCAAGAATAAAAATGATAAAATATATAAAACTATTCGAGATGCTTCGAATCCTCAAGACGTCAGAAACCTTCTTTTCGACATTCAGAAAAAAGCCGAATATTACGCCCATATCTCTAATCCAGATAAACAAGAGGATGACTACAGCTATCTTCGATTTTTCGTATCAAATAGGGTCCGAGTTCTTAGGCCACTTCTAATCAGCCTGATGCACTGCAGGGATCGAGAGGACATAAGCCCTAATGCGTATATCGATACTTTAGACTATATATATAAGTTTTACGTTGTATTTAAGATTGTTGGGGGCATGGAGTCCAATTCTCTAACTGGAACGATTAGAAAATATTCCCATTCAATTGAAACCGCGTTCAGCGGACAATCAATCTATGAAATGAAGCAGGCTTTGAAGGCAAAGCTGCCGGCAAAGGAGTCATTTTGCAGCAGTCTGCACGCTCTCGGCTGGTCACATAAATGGGCCTTCTATTCCGATAGCAAAAATAAAGATAGGTGCCGTCTTGTCCTAAAGCTTCTTGAAGAGTCGAAGTCTAATCTATCCTCAGTTTCCGAGTTCACCATTGAACACGCCTACCCTGATTCCGAAGATGAAGGGAACGCCGTTGTTGGGAATTTGCTTCCATTAGAAGATGCCCTAAATCGAAGGTGCAAAAACAAGACGCTGCAGGAGAAAGTCGAAATTTATAGAACGTCTTCTTTTGCGACAACAAGAGGATTTGCAGAGCGCTACCCAGACGGAAGATTCGATATTAAAAAAAGAACCGAGGCAATTGCGGAAAGCATCTACACATTGTTTCAGGTGTAGGCAATTCGTCAGCGCTTGTCCAAACACGTCGGATGGATTTCAAAGTGCAATTGGTAACGTTAATGCACCTTAGACTTGTTTTGGGATAGCACCCACTGGGACAGTTTCTCGATTATCGAAATATGTCGTAGTGCCTCTTTACAAAAGCAAGGTATGAGAAATAGCGTTTCCATCAATATGGCTATTCCATCTATCGTTTTAGAAAAATGATCCTGAACAATATGCCCACCAAACTTGTTCTCAGAGTATCTCTATCCCACTCTCGTTGCGTCGAAGGTGAGGATGTCAAAGCATTGAGTGAAAATGTAGAGCATTGCTAACTATCAAGATGCAAAGATTGCCGCCGTGCATAGATGGGCTGATTACTGAACATCAGCTACTTGCATTGAAAGATTCCTAGCATTGAACAATCCTTACTTATCAAGTAGGGCCATAGTGAGTAATCGCGCCTGTTAGCACCCTC
>NZ_JAQECM010000058.1:0-14667 GCF_027669965.1 Candidatus Collinsella stercoripullorum
TCTGGGCGCACACATTCCCTCCACAACCGGAGCGTTTTAGGTTTCAGAATTCCATGCGTCAATGGTTGTGCCCCTTTCATCTCTGTCCACTTGACTCCCACGTGCGATATTGCCATCGCCAAATCCTGATCATTACGTACCCATTGAGGTTCAAGGTATATGTATGTATGCAAGTATGTATATATGTGTGGGCGACACATTGCCGCGGCCTCACACGCTCAAAGGGCCGCCCATGATGCAATCCGCTCTCGCTCTAAGCCGCACGATGCAAGCGGGCTCGGCATGCATCTGCATGCCGAGCCCGTACGTGAATTCAATATGAAGCCGCACCTCGTGCGCCCATGCCTTCTGAATCTGCGGAACCGACATTGCCTTGCGCCGGCCCCGCTGTCCTTACTAATCCAGCCGCGCGTTGATTACATCGGAAACCTGATCTGGCTGATCGGCTGTACGGATCACGTTGCGGAACTCCTCATCCATCAGGGCGCGCGCCACCTTGGCCAGCAGCTGGATATGCGTGGTGCCCGCCTCGGCACCGGGGACGAGCAGGGCGATGGCGAACATGATATCGCTCCCGTCGATTGACTCCCAGTCCGCCACGACATCGGCGAAGCGCAGGACGATCACGGCGGCGCCCGCAATCGCGTCGCTCTTGGCGTGCGGGACGGCGAAGCCGTCCATCATCCCCGTCGAGCCCTCCGCCTCGCGCGCATCGAACGCGGCGCGGACGGCATCGTAGTCCTCCGTGATCCCCAGCTCGACCGCTTTCCTCGACAGCAGGTCGAGCGCCTCGGCCTTGCTGGCGCACGAGATGTCGAGCAAAACGTTCTGAGGTTTCACAAATTCGGTCATGTCATTCTCCTTCATGGCGTAAATGCTGGCGGTTTTTGGACAAAGCCGCTGTCCGCGTCAGGCGAACGGCGACGCAAAGACCCCTATCGGGCGTTCTTGAGAATCGCCTCGATGTCCTCCACATGCAGTTCCATGAAGGCGCCGGCGTGGTCTCCGCCGCGGGCGTCAACCGCGCTCACGGCCATCTCGTGGATCTGCTCATCGGTGGGCTCGACGCCAGCCTCGGCGAGGCTCGTGGGCATACCTATGGCGTGGCACCACTGATCCCAGGCGTCGATACCGCGCAGCGCGGTGGCCTTGGGGTCATCGAAATCGTTCACGACGCCAAACACGTTGACGCCGAACTGCGCGAAACGCTCGGGACGCTGATCCATGACGTACTTGGCCCACGTGGACCAGATGGCGGTCAGGCTCACGCCGTGCGCCATGTCGAACATGGCGCCGAGCTCCTGACCGATAGCATGGCAAGCGAAGTCACCCACCAAGCCGGTTCCCGTGAGGCCGCAGTGCGATAGCGAGCCGGCCCACATAAGGTTGGCACGCGCCTCATAGCTCTGCGGGTTGGCGAGCGCGGCGGGCACGGCAGTGCGCACGGTGCGCATGAGGCCCTCGGACATGGCATCGATGAGCTGGGTGCCCTGCTCGAGCGTGAAGTAGCGCTCCATGGTGTGCATCATGATGTCGGCACCGGGGGCAGCCGTCTGGAAGGCGGGCAGCGAATAGGTGAGCTCGGGATTCATGATGGCGAACAACGGGCGGGCGCACTCATGGTTGTAGGAGCGCTTGAGGATCTTGTCGCCCATCGTATCGATGTCGATGACAGTGGAGTTGGAGGTCTCGGAGCCGGTGCCGGCAAGCGTGGAGACGGCGCCGAGCATGGCGATCTTATCGGTGGTCACCTTGTGCAGGAAGAGATCCTCGAGCTCGAAGTCGTTGGCAAGACCGTACGCAATAGCCTTGGAGGAATCGATGGCGGAGCCGCCGCCGATGGCGAGGATGAAGTCGACGCCCTCCTTCTTGCAGAGCTCGACGCCCTCCTTCACGAGAGAAAGGCGAGGATTGGGCACGACGCCATCGAACTCGACGTAGTCCACGCCGGCCTCTTCCATGCTCTTCTCGATACGGCCCAGAAGGCCCGTATTGCGAACGTAATCCCCGCCCCAGTGGATGAGGGCCTTGGTGCCGCCGCACTCCTTGACGAGGCGACCGGTCTCGCACTCGGTGTCCTTGCCGAAAACGACCTTCGTGGAAACGAGATACTCGAAGTTGACCATGATGATTGTCCTTTCCTTGCTGATACGCCTACTCGGCGGTGAAGTACATGGAGATGCCCTGGCCGCCGCCGATGCACATGGAAACCATGGCGTCGCGCTTCTCAGTGTGACGGCGCGCGAGCTCGTATGCGCACTTGATGGCCAGAATTGTGCCGGTGGCGCCGATGGGATGGCCGAGCGAGATGCCGCCGCCGTAGATGTTCACCTTCCCCTCGTCGAGGCCGAGGTCGCGCGAGACGGCGTACGCCTGGGAGGCGAAAGCCTCGTTGATCTCGAAGAAGTCGATGGCGGTAAGGTCGAGGTCGAGCTTCTCGGCCAGCTTCTTGCTGGAGAAGTACGGAGAGTAGCCCATAAGGGACGCGTCGTAGCCGGCGACGGCGAAGCCGCGAATGGCGACCATGGGAGCGCAGCCGAGCTCCTCCGCCTTTGCGCGGGTCATAATGACCACGGCCGCGGCGGCGTCGTTGAGCGAAGAGGAGTTGGCGGCGGTCACGGTACCGGTGCCGTCGGTGACGAAGCAGGGACGGAGCTTGGCGAGCGACTCGGCGGTCACGCCCTCGCGGGGATTCTCGTCGGTGTCGAATACGGTGACGGCGCCCTTGCGCCCCTTAATCTCGACGGGGACGATCTCGTCGACGAACACGCCGTCGGCGACAGCCTGGCAGGCGCGCTGCTGACTACGGGCGGCAAACGCGTCTTGCTCCTCGCGGGTCACATTGAACTTCTTGGCCACGTTCTCGGCGGTGACGCCGTTGTGGGACATGTCGAGAGGCCAGGTGAGGATGTCGATCACGCCGTCCTCGAACTGCTTGTGGCCCATGCGGGCGCCCCAGCGAGCGTCGGTGACGTAATACGGGAGCTGTGAGAGGCTCTCGGATCCGCCGGCGACGACGACCTCGGCCTGGCCGGTCTGAATCTCCATGATTCCGTCGGCGATAGACTGCAGGCCGCTGCCGCACTGGCGGTTCACGGAATAGGCGCAGGTCTCGTTGGGCAGACCGGCCTTGAGGCTGATGGCGCGAGCGACAAAGCCGTTAGGGCCCCAGGAACCGACCTGACCGATGATACACTCGTCCACAACCGATGGATCGATCCCGGCTCGCTTCACGGCCTCGCTCACCACGAGAGCCCCCATGTCGATGGCGGAAAGCGTCTTGAGGCTGCCGCCGAACTTGGCAATCGGGGTGCGGGCGCCGGCGACGAGCACGATGTCGTCGGGACGCTTCTCGAAAGTCTTATTGCTCATATCGTTCCTTCCTTATCTGTTCGCACGCTTGCGGCGGCCGACGATTCGGCGCTACTCGTAGTCGTAGAAACCGTGGCCGGACTTGCGACCGGTCTTACCGGCATCGAGCAGCTCCTTGAAGATCGGGGCGGGGCGATACAGCTCGTCATGGCCGTAGCCCTCATACAGGTTCATGAGCGAGGCGTACACGACGTCGATGCCCGAGAAGTCCATAAGCTCGCACGGACCCATGGGGTGGTTGCAGGCGAGCTTCATGGCCGTATCGACATCTTTGGGGGAAACGCCTTCTGACACGAGCCAGGCACCCATGTTCTCATAGGGGTTGATGATGCGGTTGACGATGAAGCCGGGGGTATTGGGCGCGGCAACCGAAGTCTTGCCAAGGGCCTCGGCGAGTTCGCAGGCCGCCTCATAGGCTTCATCGGAGGTCTTCTCGCCGCGAATGATCTCGACGAGCTTCATGACGGGCGCAGGATAGAAGAAATGCATGCCCAGGACCGACTCGGGACGACTGGTCGCTGCAGCGATCTCGTCGATATCGATACCAGACGTGTTGGTCAGCAGGACAGCGCCCTCATCGGCGTTCTGGTCGATCTGCTTGAAAGTCGCCTGCTTGAGGTCGAGGCGCTCGGGTACGGCCTCGACGACGTACTTGGCGCCGGCGAGCAATGCGTAGTCGGTCGAGTAGGTAAGGCGACCGAGCACGGCGTCGCACTCCTCCTGGGTCATCTTGCCCTTCTCCACCTTCTTCTGCATCAGGTTGGCGACGAGCCCCTGGGCCTTATCGAGCGGCTCCTGGGCGATATCGAGGTTGACGACGGTCAGCCCGGCCTGCGCGCAGGCCTGGGCGATGCCGCCGCCCATCAGGCCGGACCCGATGACTGCCACTTTGAACATACGCTTTCCCCTCTGTGTTGTAACCGGTATATCGATGCGCCCGCATGCGGGCGGAATCGCCGCTATTCGGCAAGAACGAAACGCCTGAGTCCTGCGGGGCCATCCTGCTCGAACAGGCAGGCATCCATGAGCTTGAGGTCGGGCGAAACGATGGGCTCGAAATCCATCATGCCGAGCACCTGGGTCTGGAGATCGATTCCGGGCGCGATCTCGGTGAGCATGACGCCGCTCTCGACCAGCTCGAACACGGCGCGCTCGGTGACGATCACGACGCGTTGGCCACTCGCCCGCGATGCCGGTCCGTTGAACGAGATCTGCGCGACGCGGGAGACCATCTTCCTGATCCCGCCCTCTTGCTCGATAGCCAGCTTTCCGTCCCCAAAGCGGTACTTGGCGCCGCGGGCGGTAAAAGTGCCCAGGAACACAACGGTCTTCGCATTCTGGGTAATATCGATAAAGCCGCCGGCTCCGGTGCAGCGGGAGCCCATCTTCGTGGAGTTGACGTTGCCCTCGCCATCGAGCTCGCCCAAGCCCATATAGGTCACGTCCACACCCGCGCCGTCGTAATAATCGAACTGCTCCGGGTGGCTCACCATGGCGACCAGGTTCTGGCCGATGCCGAAGTCGACACCGCCCATCTGAACGCCTCCGTAGATTCCCGACTCGACAGTGATCATCACGTCGTCAGCTATGCCCTCTTCCTGGCACACACGACCCACCATGTCATTAGGGATTCCGGTCCCCAGATTCACCACGGCGCCCTGGCGAAGCTCGCACACGCCGCGTCGGGCGATGAACTTGCGCTCGTTGAACGGAGCCGGCTCGATGGCGCTCTCGGGAACCGCAAGCTGACCGCAATAGCTCGGATCGAAGTAGAAGGAGTGGGTTTGGCGGTGGTCGACCTCGGGGTCGTCGCATACCACGATCTTGTCGATGAACACGCCGGGAACGGTCACGTCCTTCGGGTTGATGGTGCCGTTCTTGGCGACACGCTTCACCTGGGCGATCACCTGCCCGCCGAACCGCTTGGTGGCGAGGACGGCATTGAACACCTCGAGCTTCATGAGCTCCTCGGTGGTGGTGAGGTTGCCCATCTCGTCGCAGACGGTGCCGCGAATCAGGCAGGTGTCGATGGGCACCTCCTTGTAAAACATGTACTCCTCGCCGTGATATTCGAGGATCTCGGTGATATCGGGCAGCTCTCGGGTGCGGTCGTTCATCTTGCCGCCCTCGATGCGCGGGTCGATGAAGGTTCCCAGGCCGACCTTGCTCATCTTGCCGGGAAGGCCGCAGGCCATCGAGCGATAGAGCTGGGCGATCTGGCCCTGCGGCAAGCAGTACGCCTCGACCTGGTTGTTGGCGATCATATCCATCCAGCGCGGCTGGAGGCCCCAGTGGCTACCGATGATCCGGGTGACGAGTCCCTCGTGCGCAAGATGCTGGATGCCCCGCTCGCGATCGGACTGGCCGCACGAATGCAGCAGCGTCAGGCCACGGGGATGCCCCGTCCGCTCAAAACGGCGCTCGATCGCCTTAAGGTTGCTCTCGGAGGCCGAGACCAAGGTCATGCCGATCGTGGCGATCGTGGTCCCGTCCTCGATGGAAGCGGCCGCCTCATCGGCAGTCACAAAATTCGCCTGAATCATGCTAGCTTCTCCTTATCTCAAGCACGGCGGCGCGAACCGCGGCCCGGTCCGGCTTGTCCCCTACGGTCTGAGGGATATGGTCGACGAATACGATGCGCTCGGGGATTTCAAAACCTGCAACCAGTCCGCGCAGCGTATCGCGCAGGCCTCCCTCGGTCAGCTCGGCACCGGGCAGGGGAACGACCGCCGCCACGGCTACCTCTCCGTACAGCTCATCCGGGATGCCCGCGACGCACGCCTCGCGCACCCCATCGATTCCGCACAGCGTTTCCTCGAGGCTGCTGCACCAGATCTTCTCCCCGCCGCGGTTGATCATGTCCTTCTTGCGGTCAACGACCCACACCATGCCCTCGGCGTTCGCATAGCCCATATCTCCCGTGGGCAACCAGCCGGTACGGTCGAGCACCTCGCAGGCATGCTCGTGATACCCGCGCGTAACGCACGCTCCGGACAGCAGGAGCTCTCCCACCGCGCCGACCTCGACATCGCGCCCCTCATCGTCCACGATGCGCACGTCGACGCCGGGAACGGGCTTGCCGGTCGCGCCGGCATAGATGCTCGTCGGCGAATCGTACGGGAACAGCAGCGCCGGAGAAGCGGTCTCGGTCATGCCGTAAACCACCTGAAAGGCGCAGGTGGGGAGCCATTCGTGAAACGCGCGCATCTTGGAGACGGGCTCGTAGCTTGAACCCGAGAGCAGCGCGCGCAGGCTGGGAAGCTCAGGATACTCATCGCGCAGCTCAAGAACCTTCTCGAACGCGGTTGGCGAGGCGTGGAGATAGGTGATCTTCTCGTCGCGCACGCAGTCCAGAAGGCGCCTGGCATCGAAGCGGCGGTGAATGTAGGTGGTGGCGCCCACGAGCACGAACTGGGTCAACAGGGCAACCAACCCCGTGATGTGGTAAATCGGGACCGGAATCACCGTGCGGTCCTCCTCCGTCGTCCCCATCAGGCGACGATAGACCGTGGCGGCATGGAGGACGTTCGCGTTGGTGAGCAGCACGCCCTTCGATGCGGAGGTGGTGCCGGAGGTGTACATCATGACGGCATCGGACGCAAGGGAGCCCGCGCGGCGCGGCTTGGGCCAGGCGCGCAGGGCTTCGGGATACCCGAAGCCCTGCGCCGTCCGGTTGCACACCAATACAGCGGGGCAGGCGGAGCTCAGGCACTCCGCCCAGGCCCCAAACCGCTCGTCGATCAGGAGCACGTTCAACGACGCGCGCTCGACGAGCGAGGCGATCTCGGGCTCACGGAATTTCGTGGAGAGCGGAACGGCGACTGCCCCGATCATGCTGCAGGCGAAATAGGCCGTGCAGAATTCGACGCTCGCCTCGAGCAGGATACCGACGCGATCGCCCTCGCCCACGCCGTGGGCCCCCTGAAGATACGAAGCCATGGAGCCCGCCAAGCGGTGAAGCTCGGCGAACGTGTAGCGGCGCGCGTCGTCATCCACGAGAGCGCACGCTTCGGGAACGCGGCCCGCGGTCGCCGCAAGTCCGTCGAAGAGCGTCTCGGGCAGGCTGTCGAACGTATAGGCGCTCGCTCCCCCGACGACGCGCTCGGACATGCCCCGCTGCTGCATCGCATTCCAACAGGAACGGCCGCGAATCATGAGCAGACCTCCGCTTTCGAGGCCGCCAGGCGCGAGAATGCCGCCGCGGCGACGCGACGATAGTTCTCCTCGGCATGCTCCAAAGCCTCATCAAGCGGTACGCTCGGGTCGACGCACGGCACGAGCTCCGTCACACCGATGTCGAGGAGGGCGCGGGCGCCCTCGTCCATACCGCCCACGATGGCAAGAAGGGGGACGCCCCCGCGCTTGCAGCGCCGCGCGATACCCGAAAGCACCTTGCCGTCAACCGACTGCGAATCGGCATGGCCCTCGCCGCTTACACACAGATCAACACCTTGAAGCAGCTCATCAAACCCCGCCAGGTCGAGCAGGGCGTCGATGCCCGAGACGATACGGGCGCCAAGGCCCGCAACGGCCGCCGCGCCCATGCCGCCGGCGGCGCCCGCGCCGGGCACGTTGGAGGGGTCGACGCCGCTTGCGGCAGCGAGGCGGGACGCGTAGGTCTCCATACCGACCTCGAGGCGGCCGAGCATAGCGCGGTCAGCGCCCTTCTGCGGGCCAAACACGCAGGTGGCACCCCTCTCGCCCAAGAGCGGGTTTGTCACATCCGACATGGCGGTAAACGCCGTCGTCGCCACACGGGGGTCAAGATTGGCCATGTCCACGTACTCGACACGGCCCAGATCCCGGCCATACCCCTCAAGCTCCGCGCCGAATGCGTCGCGGAACACAACGCCGAGTGCGCGCAGGGCGCCCATACCGCCATCGTTGGTCGCGCTGCCCCCCAGGGCAAGGACGACCTCATTCGCACCGCGATCGAGAGCCGCGCGAATGAGCTCGCCGAATCCGTAGGTCGTGGTGTTCTCGGGATTGCGCTCGAGAGCGGGAACAAGGGTGAGGCCCGAAGAAGCCGCCAGCTCGACGACGGCCCTGCCGTCCTCGAGCATGCCGAACGCGGCCTTGACGGGGCCGCCCAGGGGTCCGGTTACCTCGACCTCGACGCGCTCGCCCGCAACAGCGGAAAGAAGCGCGTCAACGGTCCCTTCCCCGCCATCGGCCACGACAAGCTTGCGGCATGTCGCCTGCGGAAAGGCATGGAGAGCTTCCTGCTCGAGTATCGATGCAATCTCCCCGCTCGAAAGCGAGCCCTTGAATGAATCCGATGCGAACAGGAAGCAAGCCATACCGTCCGTACCCTTCAAATCGATTTAGTCGAAATCCTCGCCGGTGAAATCGAACTGATAGCGATTGGAAGAACCAATCATACGCATATATGCCCTGATGTACTCCGTGGCCGCCTGCTCGCCATGCATCTGGATATCCATGTAGTCGATCGAGGGCTGCTCGTTGAGCTTGTCGTGCATGGCCTTGCGCTGATGCTTGAAGAGGTCGGTGCAGACGTTGATCTTGTTGATGCCGAGCTCGACGACACGACGGATGTTCTCCTCGCCGGCACCGGAGCCGCCATGAAGAACCAACGGCATCTTCAGGGCTTCCTTGAGCTCGGCCAAGCGATCGAAATCGAGATGGGGAACGAAGTCGTCGGGATAGGCGCCGTGGGCGGTTCCGATCGCGACCGCAAGGCAGTCGCATCCGGTACGCTCCACGAATTCACGGGCCTGCTCGACATTGGTGTACATATCGGCGCTACGGCCATCGCCCGCCGCCGCCTGACCAACGTGTCCGAGCTCGGCCTCAACCGACACGCCGTGGGCATGCGCGAGGGCGACGATCTGGCTCACACGGCGAACGTTCTCCTCGAAGTCATAGCTCGAAGCGTCGACCATGACGCTGGAGAACCCCGCCTTGATGCAGCGGACGATGTCCTTGTACTCGCCACCATGGTCGAGATTGAGCGCCACGGGCACATCGAGGGGCTCGGCGATAGCGCGGATCATGGGGACCATGACCTCGGGCGTAGCGTGAGCCTTCATCTGACGGGGCGAGATGTCGATGATGACCGGCGCGCACTCGGCGGCCGCGGCGTAGCAGATGGCCCTAGCCTGCTCCATGTCCGTGCAGTTGATGGCCATGACCGCGTACTTGTTGGCACATGCGTGCCAAAGCATTTCCTTCATCGATACGTACATGGGAGTCCTCCATTATCTCGTGATTTCCCAACTTGGCGCTGTCTCCTGGCTTCTCGGGCGCTGAGGGCGGCCTCAGCGCCCGAGAAGCCAGGAGGGGCCTTGCAGCTCCTCCTGGAAGAAAAGGGGCTTAGCCGATCAGCTTGTCGAGAACGCCGTTGTTGGCCATCTCGGCTTCCTGATCAACCGGTTTGCGGAGCAGGAAGTAGAGAACGCCGGTAACGACAGCGCCAGCGAACCAGAACAGGATGAACTGAAGCGGGTTGCTCATCATCGGGATGACGAAGATGCCGCCGTGAACAGCCACGGACTCGAGCGCGAAGTAGCCGCACAGGCCGCCCGAGACGGCGCCGCCGATCAGGCAGGGAACGATGCAGCGCCAGGTGTCCTGGACCAGGAACGGGATGACGTACTCCTGGATGTAGCAGCAGGCGAGCACGAGGCCGGAAATGGTGGTCGAACGCTCCTTGGCGGTAAACTTCTTCTTGCCGGTGAAGCGGTCGATGATCTGGGCGATGCAGACGCCGAGCGGGTTCTGCATACCGCCGCACATCTTGCAGGCGGCAGGTCCGAAGATGCCGTCGGCGTTGAGGCCGTTGGCGACCAAGGCGACGGCCTTGCCGATCGGGCCGCCCTGGTCGATGGACATACCCATACCGATGGCAGCGCCGAAGACGAAGCCGCCGGCACCCTGGAGGTTGGTCAGGGCGCTCGTGATGAGGTTCATGAACCAGCTAACCGGCACCCCGATGACATACCACATGAGCAGGGAAGTGATGACGGTGCCGAGAACCGGAATCAGCAGAATCGGGAAGACCGAGCTCACGTCGGAGGGGACCTTCTTGGAAGCCTCCTTGAGGAAGTTCACGACGTAGCCGGCGATGATGCCGCCGAGCACGGCGCCCAGGAAGCCGGCCTTGATGGTGTTGGAGACCACGCCGACGGCGAAACCGGGTGCGAGGCCGGGCTTGTCCGCCAGGGCGTAGCCAATGTACGCACCGATGATGGGCACGCACACGTCAAAGATCGCAGCGCCGATGGCATAGATCACCATGGCGAGGGTGTACTCGGAATAGCCGGCGGTCGCTGCCATATCGGCGGCGATATTGTAGCCGCCCATGGCCTTGGCGACGCCCTCGAGGACGCCGCCGCCCACGATGAAAGGAATCATGTAGGAGATGCCCGTGAGGACAGCATCCCACACAACGGCTCCCTGGCTCTTCTTCTTCGCGCCCTTGCGCTGAATCTCTGCCATTACTCAATCGCCTCCAAAACCTCTTCGACGACACCGCGTGCCGTCTCAACCGTCATGACCTCTTTGGTCTTGCAGCTCAGCGTCGGGATCGGGTCGAACCGCTCGGGATTCTTGATCTTGATGTCCGCGGCGATGATGGCCGCATCGGCACGGGCGAGATCCTCATCAGTGATCACGTTCTCCATGCCCGTGGCGCCCTGCGTCTCGATCTTCGCCTCGTGGCCGGCGGCCTCGATCGCCTTCTGCAGGGACTCGGCAGCCATAAAGGTATGGGCGATGCCGATCTGGCAAGCAGTTACACCGACAATGAACTTCTTTGCCATGTGTCCTCCTCTCTGGGACTCGGATGGATTCGCCACTCCGGCGCATCCTCCAACGTTGCCTCGTGAGCACGCTCTCACGCAGTGGCTCAATCATATATCCTTCACAACATTTACCAAGTTGCTCTCTAGAATTTTCTGGTGTTTCACTGTTTCTTCAAATTTTGTTCGTACTCTGTTCGCAATTCTATCAACTGCTCCACTATTCCTCCATATTTTATTCAACTCTTATATGCGCTCTGTGGAGGTCTGCTACCATCCCTGTATATACACACGAAAGCGAAGGAGCGAGGTTCCCCATGGCGAACACGACCACCAGCATCAATTCCGACCGGCTCGATGTCCGCTTCAACATCGTCCTTCATCTCATTCTGATCTTCTGCGGCGCCTGCATGCTGTGCGCCGCCGTCCTCGCCGCATTCGCTCCCATTCCCCATGCGGAAAACCCCCTGCTTATGCGGGTCGGCATGGGATACTGCGGCATTCCCGTCTCCCTTGCGCTCATCGGCATCAACCTTCGCAAGGTCCTATTCCGCCGAAGTGCCGTCCGCATCGACGAAAACGGCATCACCGACCATTCGTCGGCGTTCTCCTCCGGATTCACGTCGTGGGACAACCTTCGCGAAGTCTATCTCCTGCGCCTTAAGAACGACGACTTCCTCTGCGCCGAACCCCTTGATTACGACGCATGGTTCGCCAAGCTCAACAAACGGCAGCAAAGGCTCGCGAGCGCAAATCGCGATCTCGGCTTCGCCCCTATCCGCATTCAGTTCCGCAAGGTCAGCGATCACGTTAGCTCGAAGGACGGCGTATCGTTCTGCAAGAAGATCAAGCCCAAGAAGGTCAGCGCCGTCCGTAAGCCCCGGTACTGAGCCGAAAACCCTCATTCTGCAGCTGAAAGCCCGATCCACACACCGATCGGGCCCACCATCATCGGAGACGCACTCACATGGACGTAGTCATCCTGAAAGTCAGCTCGTTCGCCTTTATTATCCTGTCGGGCATCGTTGCGGGCAGATCCGGCAAGCTCGGCAACCGGGCAGGGGAAATCATCTCGAAGCTGGTTTTCAGCTTCACCCTCCCGGCAGCCATTATCAACGCATTCGGATCCGCCGACTTCACGCCGCACATGCTGCTGCTCATTCCAGCCGGCTTCATCTGCACCTTCGTTCCGTACGCAATCGCATTCATCGCATCCAGGAACTCGTCTCGCGAGGATCGCATCCTCTACCTCATGAATATGAGCGGCTTCAACATCGGTTCCTTCGGGCTGCCCTTTGTCCAAACGTTCTTCCCCGCATCCGCTGTAGTCGCATCGTGTATGTTCGACGCCGGCAATGCGTTCATGTCGACAGGGGGCACCTTCGCCGTCACCTCTACCATCGTGAACGATGAGTCGGCGCCCCATCCCGTACTCGCGGGCCTCAGGCGCCTCTTCTCGTCGGTCCCCTTCGATACCTATATCGTTCTTGTCGCTCTTGCGGTTTCGGGCATGCGTATCCCGGAACCGCTGATCACCTTCACGCAGCCGATCGCCAGCGCCAACGCGTTTCTCGCCATGTTCATGCTGGGGCTCATGGTGGGCTTCACCATCGACCGAGACAAGCTGCACAAGCTCTTCAACCTCTTGGGCGGTCGAATCGCCATGGGCGCCATCATGAGCGTCCTTACGTTCAACTTTCTTCCCTTTGACTACCAGACGCGCTGCGTAGTCCTGCTGCTGCTGTGGTGCCCCATCGGATCGACTGGGCCCGTATTCACGCTTTGGGCCGGCGGAGACCACCGATTGGCGGGATTGGCTAACACCCTAAGCATCATACTAGGCATCATGCTTATCACTATTATAATCATCATAACCGGATAGACTGACGCACCGGTGCCCATCCTGTGCACGGTAATTCATTGAGGCCAACCATGAACGGCTACGCAAACAAAGTACTCTGCTTCGGAGAGCTTCTTCTACGCCTGTCCCCAAAGGGCAATGAACGTATCGAACAATCTGCTGAGCTCCAGTTCTACTTTGACGGAGCGGAAGCCATGGCCGCGCTGTCACTTGCCTATCAGGGGCAGAACGTCGCCTACCTTTCCAGCGTCAGCGATAATCGAATAGGAACTCGAGCCCTTATGAGCTTGTCGGGCGCGGGCATAGACATCTCGAGAGTAATGCGAAAGCCGGGCCGCATGGGGCTGTTCTATTTCGAACGCGGAGCAAGCGATCGAATGTCGACAGTCATTTACGACCGCGATTACACCCCCATCACCATGATGAGGCATGAGGAATTCGATTGGGACAGCCTTCTTAACGGAATCGATGCGTTCTACTTTAGCGGCATCATCCTTGCCATCAGCGATGAAATGCGCATCGCCGTCATCCAAGCGCTCCAAGCATGCAAGGGTCGTGGAATAAAAACCTTTTGTGACCTGAATTATCGCCCCCGAATGTGGGATAGGGCACTTGCGCGCAGCACATGGGTAAAGCTGCTGCCCTATGTTGACGTATGCATAGGGTGCGATGAAGACATTTGGAGTCTTTTCGCGCAACCCAATATCAACCCGAATCGATCAACGACCTTTGATTATGTTGATTATTATCGCGATACCGCACTCTCGATTTCGAAAAAGTATGAGTGCCACACGGTGGCGATTGAGATCCGCGCACTCGCATCAAGCGGCGTTGGCAGATGGAGCGGCATGATAATTCGAGACGACACCATGTCGATGTCGGAGACACGCGAGATTATGAACGGCGAGCACTCGGGCTGCGGGGACTCCTTCGCAGCAGGCGTCACGCTCGGCTGTCTAGAAGGATGGCGCCCCTCGACCATTATCAATTACGCGCTGATGGCCAGCGTCTTGAAATCCACAATCCCAGGTAGTATCAACTATCTGACACGTGATGAGATAGTATCCGCAGCCGGCTCGTCCCTGACTTTAGTTGACTACTAGAAAAAACGCCGCGAGCGCAAATCCGGCGCGCCCGTAGCGTGCCAGAAATCGCAGAGAACAACTCGACACCATGAGTCAGGCACGCTTCAGGCCCTTCCAGCAGAAGACTGATCAGACTTGCCATGAAGCCAGTCCACACAGCGCATACACGACGAGCAAAAGCGGAAATCGAGCAGCCGACCTCGATCTATAGGAATGAAAACCACTTGCCAAAGAGGCGCTCTCCACCACTTTGTATTCATAATGCATCTACAGCGATGAGCCAGGGTCGCTTACATTGCGCTTAACGGCCAATCACAATAATCTAAGTAAATGTAACTGCCAACAAGGCTATCCGGAAACACACTGCACGATTCCCAATCCCATAGAAGGTTTGGCTACGCCAACATGATGCATCAAGACAATTCAACGAATGGGACATCAGAGACTTACGAGAATATGCCAGCAGTACGGAACCAAAGTCCAACACACAACACATATATCCTGCCAGGTCACACCTGACCCGCGCCAAAAGAAAAGGAGCCCCCGAAGGGGCCCCTCCTCGAAACGCCGTCCACCGGTCAGCGGCGCC
>NZ_JAQECM010000059.1:0-14332 GCF_027669965.1 Candidatus Collinsella stercoripullorum
CGACGGGGACCGAGCCCGCCGGCGCCTCCCGGAACCGGGGGCCCGCGTCCGCGCGCAGGCGGGCGCGGCGTGCGAGCTTGTCGCGGACTATGTCGATGGGGGTGCGGGTCACGGGGCTCCTCGCTCGTCGCGGTTCGGGTCGGTTGGGCCGCATTATACCCGCGCCCGCCCCCTGCCGCCCCGCCGGCGCCGTCTCGTTACATGCCTCCCGGGCGGTTCGGGGCGTCCCGGGCGCCCGTCCGCCGCGGCAGTCGCGGAGGTTGTGGCCCGGCATGCGCGAAGGTGCGGGCCCGCCGGGGGCCTCCTGCGGTATCATGGCGGGGAGGAAAATTATTTTCCATTCCTTTTTTTCTTCTTGGGCCATGAGGAGGGACCATGGATCCGCTCGCCTTCGTCCTCGCACTCGCTCCGATCCTGTGGCTGGTCGTCGCCCTGCTGGCGTTCAGGCTCCCCGCCTGGAAGGCTGCCGCGGGGTCGTTCGCCATCGCCTGCGCGCTGGCCATGGCGCGCTGGGGCATGGGGCCGGCGGAGGTCGCCACGGCGAGCCTCGAGGGCTTCCTCATGGCGCTCTGGCCGATCGTGCTGGTCATCGTCGCCGCGGTCTTCACCTACAACCTCTGCGTGAGCACGGGGGCGATGGACGTCATCGGGCGCATGATCGCCTCGGTCTCGAGCGACCGGCGCATCCTGGCCCTGCTCATCGCCTGGTGCTTCGGCGGGTTCATGGAGGGCATGGCGGGCTTCGGCACCGCGGTGGCGATCCCCGCCGGGATGCTCGCGGGCATGGGGTTCGACCCGCTGACCGCGGTGCTCATGTGCCTGGTCGCCAACGGCGTGCCCACGGCGTTCGGCTCCATCGGCATCCCCACCGTCTCCCTCGCCGGGCTCGTGGGGCTCGACGCCAACGGGCTCGCCTTCACCGAGGCGCTGCAGCTGTCCCCCTTCTACGTGGCGGCGCCGTTCCTGATCGCGCTCATCGCGGGGCGCGGCAACACCGGGACCGCGGGCGCGCTCGAGCGCCTGCGCGGCGTGGCGCCGGTCGCGCTCGCCTCGGGGGCGTCGTTCGCGGCGGCGTGCGCGCTCGTCGCCGCGCTCGTGGGGCCCGAGCTCGCCGTCGTCGTGGGGAGCCTGTGCTCGCTCGCCGCCACGGCGGCGCTCGGGGCCCGCGCCGAGCGCTCGGGCGCCCTGGACCCCCGCTTCCACATGGACGCCGGGGCGGAGGAGCCCGTCGGCGCCGCCGGCGCGCTGCGCGCGTGGTCGTGCTTCATCCTGATCTTCGTGCTCCTGCTCGGCACCTCGAAGCTCTCCGGCCCGCTGAACGCGTGGCTCGCGGGATTCTCGTCCACCGTCGCCGTCTACTGCGGCGAGGCCCCCGGGTCGTTGACGTTCAGCTGGGTGAACACGCCGGGCGTGTGGATCTTCGCCGCGGCGGTCGCGGGCGGCCTCATCCAGGGGGCGGGGCCCCGGCGGATGCTCTCCGTGCTCGCCGCGACGCTGCGCCAGATGGCGCCCACGGCGGCGACGATGCTCGCCGTGCTCGGGTGCGCGAAGGTGATGGGGTACGCGGGCATGATCTCGGATATCTCCGCGTTCTGCATCGGGGTGACCGGCGCGCTGTTCCCGCTCGCGGCGCCTTGGATCGGCGCGGTGGGGGCGTTCGTCACGGGGTCGGGCACGAGCTCGGCCATGCTGTTCGGCCCGATCCAGCTCGAGGCGGCCACGGCCCTCGGGACGGACCCCTATTGGATGGTCGCCCTGAACGAGCTGGGCGTCGCCGCGGGCAAGATGCTCTCCCCGCAGACCCTCGCCATCGGGCTCGCCTCCGTGCGCGTGGTGGGCCGCGACGCGGAGCTGCTGCGCGCGGTGCTGCCCTATGCGCTCGGCTTCCTCGTCGCCATGTCGGCGCTCGCCCTGGCGGGGGCCTGGCTGTAGCGGGTCCCGCGCCCGGCGCGCCGGCCCCGCGGACGGCGCCCGCCGACCCCCTCACCGGGTCTCTTGCACAACCGCAGCCGCCTTGTCAAGGGTACGGGCCTCATGTGCCACCGGGGGTCTTTTCGCTGTCTTTCGACGGAATGGCCCTGTACGCCGTCGAGCGGGGGCGGGTATGATGCGAATGGTGTGCCGCCTTCGTCGAGCGGCGGCGCGGCGCATCGCCCTGCTTCGGGTATCGTTTATGGCGCGCCGCACCGCGCGCCGGGTGTATGAAAGGTAGCTGCATATGATCGAGACCATCCTTTTGGAATCGGGCATCGACTGCGACATGGATCGCGTGCACGTCGACTGGAGCCCCGCCAAGCTCATCGAGCACGCCATCTCGCACCATGAGGCCTACCTGACCTCCACGGGCTCGCTCTCCGTCTCCACCGGCGCCTTCACGGGCCGCTCGCCCGAGAACCGCTATATCGTCGACGCGGGCGAGGCCGAGAAGAACGTCAACTGGAACAGCCCCACCAACAAGCCGATCGACGAGAAGACCTACAAGCGCGTCCGCAAGAACGTCACGCGCTACATGTCCCAGCGCCGCCACCTGTTCGTGATCCGCGGCTTCGCCGGCGCCGACCGCCAGTACGCCCGCAAGGTCATGGTGGTGTGCGAGCGCGCCCACCAGGCCCTGTTCATCCAGAACATGCTCGTGCGCCCCACCAAGGACGAGCTCGAGGTGTTCGGCCGCCCCGACATCCTCGTCTTCGCCGCGCCCACCTACGTGTGCTCGCGCGACCGCGACGGCGTGGAGCCGGCCGCCGTCATCCTCGACATGAACAAGAAGAAGATCGTCGTGGCCGGCACCGGGTACTGCGGTGAGATCAAGAAGGCCGTCTTCACGATGATGAACTACCTGCTGCCCATCGAGGACGGCGTGCTGCCGATGCACTGCTCGGCCAACGTCGACCCGGCGACCGGCAGGACCTGCATCCTGTTCGGCCTGTCCGGCACCGGCAAGACCACGCTGTCCGCCGACCCCGAGCGCCTGCTCATCGGCGACGACGAGCACGGCTGGAGCCCGCGCGGCGTGTTCAACATCGAGGGCGGCTGCTACGCCAAGACCATCGACCTCACGCGCGAGCGCGAGCCGGACATCTTCGACGCCATCCGCTTCGGCAGCGTGTCGGAGAACGTCAAGCTCGACCGCAAAACCCGCGAGCCGATCTACTCCGACAGCTCCATCACCGAGAACGGCCGCGCCGCGTACCCGCTCGAGCACATCGAGCGCGTGGTCGAGTCCGGCACCGGCGAGATCCCGAGCGTCGTGCTGTTCCTCACGGCCGACGCCTACGGCGTGCTGCCGCCGATCTCCAAGCTCTCCCGCGAGCAGGCCATGTTCCACTTCCTGACCGGCTACACCGCGAAGGTCGCCGGCACCGAGCTCGGCGTCAAGGAGCCGCAGCCCACCTTCTCCGCGCTGTTCGGCGAGCCCTTCATGCCGCTCGACCACATGACCTACGCCTATCTGCTGGGCGAGAAGATCGCGCAGAACAACACCCGCGTCTACCTCGTCAACACCGGGTGGACCGGCGGCCCTTACGGCGTGGGTCACCGCATCGCGCTGTTCCACACCCGCGCGCTCGTCAAGGCGGCGCAGACCGGCGAGCTCGACGTCGCCGGCTACCGTCACGACGACGTGTTCGACGTGGACGTGCCCATCGCCTGCCCGGGCGTCCCGACCGAGCTGCTCACGCCGCGCAACACCTGGTCCGACCCCGAGGCGTACGACCGCGAGGCCGCCGGCCTGGCGCAGAAGTTCCGCGACAACTTCAACAAGCGCTATCCCGGCGTCCAGCTCGAGGACCTGGCGAACATCAAGCGCTAAGATAGGGAGCGGGGCCGTCGCACGCGGCGGCCCCGATGTACTGACAGAGTGCCCCCTTCTCCGGATGGGGGCGGCGCTGAGGGCGCCCACGTGCCGGCACCGTAGGACTTGGAAGGCGGTCGGCGGGTGGGCGCCCTTCCGCATCGACGCGGGGCGCCCGGGGCCCGGGCGGCCGCGGAAGGGGGAGCGATATGAAGCGCTTCGTGACGGAGGATTCGTTCTGGCAGCTGTTCCCGGACGCCGCGATCGGCGTGATCGTGGCCCGCGGCATGAGGAGCGCCGACGAGGTGGGCGAGCAGGGGCGCGCCGAGCTCGCCTCCCTGCTCGAGGGCGCCAACCGCCTGGCCGAGCGCCACATCACCAGCGACACCATCTCCGAGAACGAGCCGGTGCGCGCATGGCGCGAGGCGTACCGCAGGTTCAAGACGAAGAAGGGCGCCCGCTGCTCGATCGAGAACCTGCTCAAGCGGGTGATCAAGGGGCGCCCCGTGGGGCCGATCACGCCGTCGGTGGACGTGTACAACGCCGTCTCGCTCAAGTACGCGCTGCCGGTGGGAGGCGAGGACATCGACTCCTTCGCGGGCGACCTGCGCCTCACCGTCACGCAGGGCGGGGACGCATTCGTGCCGCTCGGCGAGGACGGCGCCGAGGACCCGACGCTGCCGGGGGAGCTGTGCTACCTGGACGACGAGGGGGCGGTCTGCCGCTGCTGGAACTGGCGCGACGGCGTGCGCACGGCGCTCACCGACGACTCGGTCAACGCGTTTCTGGTCATCGAGTGCGTGGAGCCCGGGCGCGTGGGGGACTGCCGAGCCGCCCTCGACGAGCTCGCCGAGCTGGTCGAGCGCTACCTGGGGGCGACCATCGCGGTCAAGAGGCTCGTCACGGCGGCGGACCGCGAGGTCGTCATCGAGGACTGACCCCGATCGGGGCGCGACGCACGCCGGGCATGCCGGGGCGCCGGCGTGCCCGGCGTGTGGTGTTCGTGTCCTCCGTCGCCCGCGCCGCGCCGCCGCCCCGGAGCGGCCGATGCGATGTTAACCTGTCAACAAGACAGGCGGGGAGACGGCGGACGGAGGCCGACATGGAGCAGACGCGGTTCGAGGACTTCGTGGGGCTCATCTCGCTCATCTCCAAGGAGATCCAGCGGATCAAGGCGGTCGAGGCGGCGCGCCTGGGGATACGCGGCTCGGATGTCATGTCCCTGTACTACCTGGGCCGCCACGAGGAGGGGCTGACCGGCGCCGAGCTCGCCCGGGAGGCCGACCTCACGCGCGCCGCGGTCTCGCGCTCGCTGGCCCGGTTGGAGGAGCAGGGCCTCGTGGAGGTATGCGAGGGCGATGCCGGCGGCTCGCGCTACCGCGCGCCGGTCCGCCTCACCGAGCGCGGCAGGCGCAGCGACGCCGAGATGGGGGAGGTCATCCGCCGCGTGGTCGCGGAGGCGGGCGAGGAGCTGGGCGATATCCAGCGCGTCCAGATGTACCGCTCGCTCGCGTTGATCCTGGAGCGGCTCCGGGGGATCTCGCGCGATTAGGGGGCGGGCCGGCGCCCGCGCCGCGGAGGCCCCTGCATGCGGGGTCCGGTCCGCCTGTGCCGGGACGGGTCCGTCAGGCTGAGCGCGCCGCCTTCGCGCGGCAGGCGGGGCACACGCCCTCGAAGATGGTGCTGTGGGAGGCGATCTCGTAGCCGGTCTCGCGGGCGACGGCGTCATCGGCCCCCGCGTCGTAGGGCACCGTGGCATCGATCACCGCGCCGCATTCGGTGCACACCACGTGGCAATGGGCGTCCAGACGCAGGTCGAACCGGTCTCCGCCGGGGGCCTTCACGCAGGTGATGGCATGCGTCTGCTCGAGGAGGCGCAGGTTGCGGTAGACCGTCGCGCGGCTGATGCGGTCGTCCTGGCGCCGGACGTCGAGGTAGATGTCCTCCGCGGTCGGATGGTCGCACCGTGCGCGAACGGCGTCGAGGACCAGGGCGCGCTGCTTCGTGTTCCTGCGCTGCACCGCCATGCCGACCTCCCTTATCGTGAACCGTTCTTGACAGCATTTCAGCAGAAGCGCCGGCATCCGGCAAGCGCACGCGCTGCGTCCACATAAAATGCCATAGTTTCGGTAGCGTTCCGGGGAACGGGGGGTCGGTGTCCGCCGTTCCGGCAGCGTCGGCGTGCCGTCGGGGTGCGGGCGCATGAGGGGTCGGTATATGAGGGGGACGGGGTCCTCGCGGGGGCGCGGGGCCCGTCACGCCACGGGGCGTGCGCCCGTGGCGCTAAGGCTCGCGGCGCACGGCGAGGTTCCGTCGCGGGCCCCGCCGTGCGCGGCCGCGGCCCCGGTCGCCCGTCCGTCAGTCGGCGTCCCCCTCGACGAAGCCCTCGTCGACGACGCGCGGGCCCTCGTCGGCCGCGGAGGTGGCGAGCTGGTCGCAGCGCTCGTTGAAGGTGTGGCCCGCATGGCCCTTCACCCATCTGAAGGTCACGTCGTGGGGCTCCATGGCCTTGAGCAGGCGCTTCCACAGGTCGGGGTTCTTGACGGGCTTCTTGGCGGCGGTCTTCCAGCCCCGTTTGATCCAGCCGTCGACCCAGTGCTTGTTGAACGCGTTGACCACGTACTGCGAGTCGGAATGCAGCTCGACGGTGCAGGGGCGGTTGAGCACCTCGAGCGCGGCTATGGCCGCCATGAGCTCCATCCGGTTGTTGGTGGTCCGCTCGTATCCGCGGGAGAGCTCCAGGACGTGCTCCTTCCCCGAGGGGGCGGTGTAGCGCAGCACGGCTCCGTATCCGCCGCGCCCCGGGTTGCCGCGCGCGGCGCCGTCGGTGTAGATGGTGACGTTCAAAGGTCGCTCCCTTTCGCGTGATGATCGGCCAGCCCATTATGGCGGCGCCCGCCGGTTCCCGCCCGCTCGGACCCCATCTCCCCGAAAAAGGGATGCGGCCCCGGCTCAGTAGCGCGCGTCGAACTCGTCCTCGCCGTCGACGGGCTCGATCCGCTCCGCCTCCTCCAGCCAGATGCGGTTGCCGTACCTGCGGTAGGAGTCGTGCAGGCGGTCCAGATGGACGATGAGCCCGCCCGGCGTCCCCTGGATCTCCATCTCGACGGAGCCGTCGTCCAGGTTGCGCACCCACCCGGTGAGCCCCCGCTCGCGCGCGAGCCCCATGTTGGTCCAGCGGAACCCCACGCCCTGCACGAGGCCGGCGAAGCGCATCCGGAACCTCATGGGCTCCCCGGCGCGGGACGGGTCGGGGAGCGCGTCCTGCAGCCGTTCGATGAGCTCCCGCTCGAGCGGGCTGCGCGGCTGTACCCCGCCCTCCGGCGAGCCTCCCCATGCCTTGATGCGGTCGATCAGCCCCATGCGCGCCTCCTGGATCATCGACGCCGACGACGGCCCCATTGTACCCCTCGGCCATCGGACCCCCTCGCTGGCGGTTTCGTGCACCCCGCGGATGAGCGGCGCGCGGGCCCGTGCGAGAGGGGATAATGCAAGGGACCGTCCCCGACGAAGGGCTGCCATGGACATCCTGGTCATCATCGCCGCGCTGCTGGTGCTCGCCGCCGTCATCTCGCTCGCGCTCTCGTTCGTGGGAGCGGTGCTGTGGGGCGCGCTGCGGCTGCTGCCCTTCGTGTTCACCGTGCTCGCCGTCGCGGTCCTCGTCCGCTGGTATCGCGACCGCCGCTGAGCCCCGCGGCACGGGCCCCGGCGCTCCTCCGGCTCCGGAGCGCGCCGATCGCCCGCCGCGCACGCGCCCCCTTCGTTCGGATTCGGGTCTTCCCATCGGGTTAGCTATATGAAACAATTCGAGTGGCAATTATTCCGACCGTTTCCGACCGAGGAGGTCGCCATGGGTAAGGCGCGGGTCAGGTTCTGCAAGAAGTGCTCCGGTGTGAAGCCGAGGGACCTCAAGGGCGTGCTCGAGAAGGGGGAATGGAAGGAGGGCTGCGTCCACGCATGCTCGAAGCGGCGCTCCGACCCGGGATGCGCCTTCGCGCGCATCGACGGGGAGCTCGTGGTCTGCTCCTCCAAGAAGAAGCTCGTCAAGCGCGTGCGCGAGGCGGTCGCGTAGCCGATCCGCCCTGCGCGGGGCTTCCCCGGCGCGGCGCCTTCGCGGGCGGCGCACGGGAAGGGTCCCGGGCAGCGCGCACACGTCGACCCGCATGATGAGGAGGGGTATGCAGTACCGTGTCGATCCCCGCGGCGGGCGCGTCTCCGCGCTCGGCCTCGGGTGCATGAGGTTCCCCGGGTTCGCCGTCGGGCGGCCCGATCCGCGCGCCGCCCGCGAGATCGTCTCCCGTGCGGTGGAGCGCGGCGTCAACTACCTGGACACCGCCTATCTCTACCCGGGGAACGAGGAGGTCGTCGGCAGGGTCCTCTCCGAGCTCGGCGTTCGGGACCGGGTGCTCGTGGCGACCAAGCTCCCGCACGCCTCCTGCCGGAGCCCCCGCGACTTCGACCGCTACCTCGACGAGCAGCTCCGCCGGCTGCGCACCGACCGCGTCGACTACTACCTCATGCACAACATCACGAGCCTCGGGCAATGGGAGCGCCTGGTCGGGCTGGGGATCGAGGGGTGGATCGAGCGGCAGAGGGCGTCGGGGCGCATCGGGCGCATCGGGTTCTCCTTCCACGGCAGCTCGGTCGACTTCCCCGTGCTCCTCGATGCCTACGACTGGGATTTCTGCCAGATCCAGTACAACTACACCGGGGAGCGCTATCAGGCGGGGACCGCGGGCCTCGAGGCGGCGGCCGCCCGCGGCATGGCGGTCTTCGTGATGGAGCCCCTGCTGGGGGGCAGGCTCGCGGACAAGATGCCCGCGCCCGCCCGCCGGGTCCTTGAGGAGGCGTCCGACGGGGACCTGACGACGCCGGCGGCCTGGGGGCTCTCCTGGGTGTGGAACCATCCCGAGGTGACGATGCTGCTGTCGGGCATGTCGTCGTGCGAGCAGGTGGACGAGAACGCCGACATCGCCTGCCGCGCGCTGCCCGGCTCGATGACGCCCGCGCAGCTCGATGCGATCGCCCGCGTCGTGCGGGTCTTCGAGGAGACGAACCGGGTCCCGTGCACGGGATGCTCCTACTGCATGCCCTGCCCGCACGGCGTGAACATCCCCGGGTGCTTCGCGGCGTACAACGCGAGCTTCGCGCACGGACGCTTCACCGGCATGCAGCAGTACTTCACCGCGAGCGCGATCAGGACCGGGCGCCCGCGCCTGGCGAGCAACTGCGTGGGCTGCGGAGCCTGCGCGCGCCACTGCCCGCAGCGGATCGACATCCCCGCGCGCCTGGCCGACGTCCGCCGTCGCCTGCAGCCCGGTCCGCTCGATCCGGTGCTCAGGCTGCTCGCGCGCACGCCGCGGGACTGAGCTGCGCCGGCCCGCGCCCCCATCGCCGCCCGTCTCCGGCCGCGCCGCCGTTCGCGCGGCCGGCCCCGGACAGGATGACATCCGGCTCGGGCCATGGGTATCATGGCTAGACGAACCGGCGCCCCGCCGTATCGAGGTATCCGCGCGCCGTCGCGGCGGGCGGGGCCTCACCGAACCCGAGACGGGAGGGAGCGATCGATGTCAGACGACCGCGAGAACCTGATGAGGATGCTGCGCATGCTGGGCATCCCGGTCCCCGAGGGGGATGCCGACGACGGGGCGATCCCGGTGGACGCCGTGGTCGATGACGCCGGCTCCTCCGATGAGGGGTCCGCGGACCCGTCCCCGAAGGGCGCGACCGGCGGCTCGCGGGCCGCCGGGAGGCGCCCGTCCGGCGAGGGTGGCTCCGGCCGCCGCGGCGGGCGCCATGTCGGCGGCGAGCTCCTCGACCGCATCGCCCGGTGGAGCCGCCGCGCCCTCGTCATCCTCCTGGCGGTGCTCGCCTGCGCGCTCGCGGCGGGCTACTGGTGGTTCCATCCCGCCCTCAACCTCCAGAGCCCCCAGGTCTGGAGCTGGATCATCGTCATCGCCGCGGTCGCCGCGGTGGCGCTCAAGGTCCTGTCGCTGCGGTCCGGCCGCCGCGCGGCCGTCTTCCGCCGCCTGATCGCCCTGCCCGTCGCGGTCATCGCGGCGTTCGCGACCGGCGTCATCGCGGGCATGCCCATCGTCCCCGGCAACGCCGAGCGCTACGCCTCGATCCTCCAGACCACCGACGGCGACTTCGCCGAGGACATCGAGGAGGTCGATTACTCCGAGGTCCCGGTCATCGACCGCGCGTCGGCCATCCTGCTGGGCGACCGCGCCATGGGCTCCATCCCCGAGTACGTGAGCCAGTTCGAGATCTCCGACGCCTACAGCCAGATCAACTACCGCGGGCGCCCCGTGCGCGTGAGCCCGCTGGTGTACGCCGACCTGTTCAAGTGGTTCTCCAACCGCGACCAGGGCATCCCCGCCTACGTGCTCGTCGACATGGTCACGCAGGAGGCCGAGGTCGTCCGCCTGGACGAGCCGATCCGCTACAGCGAGTCCGAGCCGCTCGCGCGCAACGTCGACCGCTACGTCCAGCTCGCCTACCCCACCTACATGTTCGACCAGAAGTCCTTCGAGCTCGATGACGACGGCGCGCCGTGGTGGGTCTACCCCGTCCAGCGCCGTACCATCGGGCTGTTCGAGGGGACGACCATCCAGCGGGTGGTGCTCGTCAACGCCTGCACGGGCGAGACCGAGGACTACGCGGTGGACGAGGTGCCGAGCTGGGTCGACCGCGCCTACCCGAGCGACCTCATCATCGAGCAGTACAACTGGAGCGGCATGTACGCCAACGGCTGGCTCAACTCCTGGCTCGGCCAGCGCGACGTGGTGCGGACCACGCGCGGGACCGGCGGCGAGCTCGGGTACAACTACATCGCGCAGGGCGAGGACATCTACCTGTACTCCGGCGTCTCGAGCGTGACGGCGGACAGCTCGAACATCGGTTTCATCCTGGTGAACCAGCGCACCGGGGAGTCCCATTTCTACCCGGTCGCGGGGGCCACGGAGGACTCGGCCATGCAGAGCGCCGAGGGCGAGCTGCAGAACCTGCGCTACCAGGCGACCTTCCCGCTGCTGCTGAACGTGGCGGGCGAGCCGACCTACTTCATGTCGATGAAGGACGACGCCGGCCTGGTGAAGATGTACGCCATGATCAACGTCGAGCACTACCAGAACGTGGCGACGGGGAGCACGGTCGCAGCCTGCCAGGACGGCTACCTGGCCATGCTCGCCGCCGACGGCACGCTGTCCGACGAGCAGGCGGCCGCATCGGGCGCGCAGCGCGAGGTGAGCGGCACGATCGCCACCGTGGCGCAGGCGGTCGTCGACGGGAACTCGCACTTCTACGTGACCCTCGAGGGCGATGCGGCGATCTACGACTTCGCCCTGCCCGATCAGCTGGAGATCGTCCGCTACCGCGTGGGCGACGCCATCTCGTTCACCTGCATGGACGAGGAGGACGCCGCGGGGTCCGGCTCGGCGGGCGACGCGGACGGGGACGCGGCCGAGCCCGCCTCCGCCTCGGAGGTGCTCGCCGTGACCTCCATCGGTTCGTAGCGCCGACCCCGCTTCGAGGGACGGAATGCGAGAGACCCCGGCCCGCGCCGTGCATCGCGCGGGCCGGGGTCCCTCCGGTGCCTGTCGATCCGCCCCCGTCCCCGGGGGCCGCCGCCCTATGCGAGGGGTTCGAGCGTGACGGCGGTGCCGCTCGCAGTCACCATGAGCATGCCGCCCTGCCCGAGCACCTCGTAATCGATGTCGACGCCCACCACGGCATGGGCGCCCATCTCGGAGGCCCGCTGCTGGAGCTCGGCGATCGCCTCGTTGCGGGCGGTGATGAGCTCGTCCTCGTATCCTTTGCTGCGCCCGCCCACGAAGTTGCGCAGGCTCGCGCCGATGTCCTTGATGAAGTCGATGCCGGTGATGACCTCGCCGAAGACGATGCCGTAGTACCCGCTCACGCGGTATCCGTCGACGGAGGGGGTGGTGGTGACGATCATGGGCGCATCCTTTCTCTCGCGGCCGCTGTCTCCCGTATACCCAGACGGCTCCGCGGCGAATCGGGGGCGCGGGGCGGTCGACCGGGACGCTTCCGCTACCGGTCGCGGGCGAGCCGGGCGCGCAGGATGAGGACCGCCCCGACGTCGGGCTCGTGGGCGGGCCGGACGAGGCGGCAGCAGGAGGGGAGGGCGGCGGAGAGCGGGCGCAGGATGTGCGCGCCCGCCTGGAAGGTGCCTCCGATGCAGGCGACGGGCACCGCGCCCTCGTCCGCGATGCGGTCGGAGAACAGCTCCCCGACGAGGGTGCGCACGAGGTCGGCCTCCTCCCGCGCCGCCCGCTCGAAGATGGCGCGGGCGCTCGCGTCCCCGGCCTCGGCGGCCTCGGTGACCAGAGGGCTCAGCGCCGCGGTGCGGGTGCGGTCGGGGAGCAGCTCGCGGGCGCGCGCGATGACCTCGAAATCGTCATCCAGGCGCAGGCGCTCCCTGACGAGGGCGTGCAGCGGCCCGCGCGGGTCGCGTCCGTCGGACTGGCGTGTGAACGCCCTCAGCAGCTCGCGGCCCATCCAGCCCCCGCCGCCCTCGTCGCCGACCTCGTAGTCCCAGCCGCCGCAGCGGACCTGCCTGCCCGCGCAGACCCCCAGGGCGATCGACCCGGTGCCGGCGATGAGCGCGATGCCGTCTGCCATGTCGAGGCCCGCCGCCCAGGCGGCCTCGACGTCGTTCACGATCGCGTGGGGATGCGGCCCGGCGATGGACTCCGCCGCCGCGCGCGCGGCTCGGTCGGCTTCGGCATCCTCACCGTATCCGCAGATGGAGAACCCGATGCCGTAGTCGTCCCCGAGCGCCCCGCAGGCCCGCGCCCGCGCGCAGCCCCGGTCGAGCACCTCGTGCATCCCCTCGAGCCCGGCCTGCGCGTAGTGGCAGGTGGGCAGGGTGAAGCGATCGAGCATCCGCAGCCTGTCGTCGAAGATCGAGAAGGCCGTCTTGGTGCCCCCGCCGTCGATTCCGAGCCAGCGCATGGCCCGCCTCCCTCCGCGCGCCCGGCGCCCCGGTCCCAGACGGGGGCGCCGGGCGCATCCGTTACGACAACGCGAACCAGAGCACCGCGATGACGAGCACGACCGCGGCGACGGCGGCGAGCGCCGCGATGAAGCGGACGCGCGAACCGCGGGTGCGCTCGCGGACGCTCGCCTCGGCCTCGGCGAGCGCCTGCACGGCCTGCGCCTGCTCCGCGCGCTCCGCGACGTCGGCGGCGAGCGCGGAGGCGATGCGCTCGGTCAGCTCGGGGTGGTTGCGGATGTCGGTCGCCTCGTCGATGGCCGCCTGGGCCTCGGCGGCGTCCCGCTGGGCGTCGCGCTCCGCGTCCTGCTGCTCCCTGAGCGCGCGCTCCTGCTCGTGGATCTGGCCCTTGAGCTCCTTCTGACGGCCGGCGGCCTCGATGCGCGCCGCCTCGAGCGCGTCGCGCGCGGCCTCGGTCTGCTTGGTGATGCCCCGGAAGGACTCCTTTGCGTCCGCGATGGGCTTCTCGGCCTCAGCCACCGCCGCCCGCGCCGCGGCGAGGGTCGCGTCGGCGTCCGCGGTCACGCGGGGCAGCTCGTCCTTCGCGCGGCGCAGCGCCTCGGTGGCGTCGGCGATCTCGGCGCCCAGCTCGTTTCCGCGCACGCTGTACGCCGCGGAGTTGGCCGAGGGGTTGCGCTGGATCTCCGCGTACTCGCTGCGCAGGCCCGCCAGGCGCGCCTCCGCCGCGTCGACGGCGGCGCGGGCCTCGTCGACCGAGGTCGTGCGCGCCTCGGTCGCCTTCTCGACGGCGCGCTGCGCGTCGGTCAGGCGGCGCTTCAGGCGGCCGGCCGACTCGCGCGCGGCCTCCTCGGCCGCCTGCGCGCGGTCGAGCGCCTCCTTCAGGGCGCGCTCCGCCTCGGCGTCCGCGGCCTTCATCTCGTCGAGCGACTTCTTGAGCCGGTCGATCTTGGCCTGCAGGGTCTTCTGGAGGCCCTGCGCGGCCGTGGCGGACGCCTGCGCGCTGCGGCCGCGCGCCGTCTGCTCCGCGACGATGGCGTCGAAGTTGTCGGCGATGTCGCGGCGGTGCGCGAGCTCGCGGGTCTGCTCGGCGATGCGGCCCTCGAGCTCCTCGAGCTGCTCGCGGGCCTCGGCGTGCGCGCGCTTGGCGGCGCTCATCTCGCGCACGGCGCCGACGCCCTGCGTGATGAAGGCGCCGACGTTGCTCGCGGCCTCCGCCGCCGCCCGCGAGATCGTCTCGCCGGCGGACGGGCCGGCGGGCTCGGGCTCGGGCTGCGGGCGGACGAGCGACGCCGGGGGCACCGCCCCCGGGCCGCCGTCGATGACCTCGAAGCCCTCGGGGAGCGGCTCGGGGTCGTCGCCGATCTTCTCGTACTCCTCGCGGGTGAGGAAGCGCGGCATGGTGCCGAAGTGCTCGGGTTCGGGCTCGGTCGGGGCGGGGGTTCCGTCCACGGCGGGATCCCATCCGGCCTTCGTCCCGTCGCCCTCGGGCTCGATGACCGGGGCGGGGTCCCCGCCGTCCGTCGCCGCGCCGTCGAGGGGCGCGTCCCCCGCCTGCCCGGCGT
>NZ_JAQECM010000006.1:0-52940 GCF_027669965.1 Candidatus Collinsella stercoripullorum
CGCCCTCGAGCGCGGCCGCGAGCGCCGCGAGCTCGAGCGCGCCCGGAGGTCGGCGAGCCGGGCCGTCCGCGCCGAGGGCGCGCAGGCGCGCAGGCGCGTCACCAAATCCTCCGCGGGCATCAGGGTCTCGATGGGCTCCCGGGGAGGGGAACGTAAACGTTGAGGACGCGCCGGGAGTTACCGGGCCCGGTGTCCGCGCGGTGCGCTATGGTGGTATCCTGAGCGCGCGGGGCGCGCCATGCGCCGGACCCCG
The DNA here is from genome assembly GCF_027669965.1 of Candidatus Collinsella stercoripullorum. Lineage (NCBI taxonomy): Bacteria > Bacillati > Actinomycetota > Coriobacteriia > Coriobacteriales > Coriobacteriaceae > Collinsella > Candidatus Collinsella stercoripullorum. The sequence goes on from NZ_JAQECM010000006.1 coordinate 254, forward strand.
CCGGCGGGACCTGGAGAACGATATGACCGAACACCTTCGATAGAGAGACGAGGACCACGTGATCTGCCCCCACTGCCTGAAGACGATCGAGGACGGCGAGACGTTCTGCCCCCACTGCCACGGCTACGTGGGCGCCGTCTCCCGCGACGAGTTCGTGTTCTGCGAGGGGTGCGGGGCGCGCCTGTCCCTCCACGACCGGACCTGCCCCAAGTGCGGGCGCCCGGCCCCCGGCATCCTCTCCACCGACTCCGCCTCCGCGGACCTCGCCGCCGGCAAGACGGCGAGCTTCCCGCGCCTCACCAAGAGCCTCATCGAGACCGAGGCCCCGCGCATGGACGAGCCGGTCTCCGCCGCCCGCGCGCTGGACGACTCGGTCGACCCGAGCGCGACCAACGTCCTCGACCGGGCCGACCTCGAGCGCGCCTCCGCGCGCGCCGGTTCCGCCGAGGCGGAGGAGGACCCCTACCATCCCCGGCGCCGCTCCTACCGGGGCCTCATCATCGCCCTCGTCGTCATCGCGCTCGCCGGCGGGGCCACCGCCTTCGTCGCGATGGACCCCCTGGGCGTCATGCCCGGCGTGTACGAGTCCTTCCGCCGCGCGGCGCAGGAGACCTTCCCGTCGCGCCAGCTGGCCGAGGCCGGCTCCGCCTCGCAGGACGCACCCGCCGACGACGGGGACGGCGCCGGGGCCGAGCCCGCTGCCGACGAGCCCCTCACCGACGACGAGGTCTACGACTTCATCTACGCCGCGTACCAGCAGGTGGTCTCCTACGACTCCGAGGAGGCAATCGGCCAGGTCATCGACGCCTTCAACAGCTACTACCTCGAGCCCGACCTCTCCGTTCGGCAGAGCGAGTCGCAGACCGCCTACCAGCTGCGCGATGCCATCCAGCAGACCATCGACGACATCGACGCGCTCGAGGCGCCCGAGGACACGGTGTACGCGGAGGACATCCAGCACGTGAGGCAGCTCGCCGAGTGGATGTACGGCCGCGTAGACCAGATCTGCCAGTCCTGGGACGTCTCGCTCGCCATCCCGGAGGGGGAGTCGACCCTGGCCCAGCAGGACGAGATCTTGGCGCCCATGCGCCGCGCGGGCACGAGTGACCTGGAGAACTACGACGCCAACGTCGACGCCTGGGAGCCGCAGCGCAAGTGACCCTCCGCGCGCACGCGTATGCCGAACATGTGATTCCCCGACGTTTTGATAGAATGGCAGGGAATCTACGTCACCATGAGGGGGTCCAGATGTTCGCCAGAAAGCTCTACACGCCGGAATACGAGGTGACAGGCGACGAGGTCGCCGTTATCGAGACCTCGCGCGGTACCATCCGCGTCGAGCTCGACGGCGCCGGCGCGCCCATCCACGTCGCCAACTTCTGCGAGCTCGCGCTCCACGGCTTCTACGACGGGCTGAAGTTCCACCGCTACGTCCCCGGCTTCGTCATCCAGGGCGGCGACCCCAACACCCGCGACATGTCCGGGGAGGACGTCGCGCGCGGCGTCGCCGGGCCGGACGGACGGCCCGGGACCGGCGGCCCCGGCTACTGCATCAAGGCCGAGTACGCCACCAACCCGCGCAACAGCCACGAGGACGGAGCCCTCGCCATGGCGCGCTCCATGGACCCGGATTCCGCCGGTTCCCAGTTCTACTTCTGCCTCGGCCCGCAGCACGGGCTCGATTCGGGCTACACCGTCTTCGGCCAGACGGTCGAGGGCATAGACGTCATCTCCCAGCTGCGCGCGGGCGACGAGATCGTGCGCGTCGACATCGTCGGTAAGGAGCAACAGTGAACGCACAGTACTTCGATCGCGCCCGCGCCGCCTACCGCGCGGGGGATTTCTCGGCGGCCGCCCAGATGTTCTCGGCCGCCAAGGAGCCGGGCGAGCTCGCCGGCGAGGCCGACCACCTGCGCGGCAACTCGCTCATGAGGCTCGGTCTGTACGCCGACGCCGCCGAGGCCTATGCCGCCGCGCTCCAGGACGCGTCCTACGGCAAGGCCGGCGCGCTGCTCACCAACCAGGGCAAGGCGCTCGCCGCCTCGGGCGACCTCGAGGGTGCGGTCAACTCCTTCACCGCCGCCACGCGCGACGCCTCCTACGCCACCCCGTACAAGGCGTACCTCGGCCTGGCCAACGCCCAGATGAAGCTCGGCCGCGTCTCCGAGGCCGGCGTCGCGTTCCGCTCGGCCGCCATCGACGGCGCCAACCCCGCGCCCGCCTCGGCCCTCGCGAGCCTCGGCGACTGCTTCGTCAAGCTCGGCCGCCCGGGTGACGCCGTGGAGTCCTACCTCACCGCCCTCGAGTACGTGGGCGCGCACGACGACCCGCGCTCCATCGAGGCGGGGCTCGGCTGCGCCTACGCCGCCGCGGGCCGCGCCGCCGACGCGGTCGACGCCTTCGGGCGCGCCACGTCCGACGGCATCTACCAGCTCGACGCCGACCAGCAGCAGGCCTTCGACTCCGCGCGCGACGCCCTGTCCGCCCAGACCGCCATCTCCGCCGCGCCCGCCTCGGGCACCGCGCCGGTCACCGCCGTCGACCCGCTCGACCCGATGGGCACCACCGGCGGCTTCATGCCCGACCCCTCGGACACCGGCTTCTTCACCATGAGCGAGTCCGAGATGATCCAGCAGGACCGCCGCGAGGCCAAGGTGCGCCGCAAGCACCGCCACACCGGCCTCAAGGTCTTCCTCGTCATCTTTTTCCTGCTGCTGATCGCGGCCGGCGGGCTCGGCTTCGCCTACACCCGCGGCTTCGGCTTCCCCTCCCAGCAGGACGCGGTCACCGGCCTCTTCCAGGCCGTGGCCGACGGCGGCGACACCGATCGGTACCTCGCCTCCAGCCTGCCGCAGGACTACAAGAACTCCATCGTCAGCAGCATCGAGGGGCTCGGCGACGCCACGGCCACCGTCGAGGGGCTCGATGCCGGCATGACCGAGAGCACCGCCACCGTGTCGGTCGCGCTCCCGCAGGGCGGCACGGTCACCTACGACGTGAGCTTCGTGCGCACCGACAACCACATCGGATGGGCGGTCGCGAGCTTCGACATGAACTTCGGCGACGCCGAGGGCGACGCGGGCAGCGCCTCCGCGGATGCCGCCGCCGATGACGGTTCCTCCGCGACCGACGCCTCCACCGACCAGTCCGCGTCGACGGACGACCAGGCGTCCTCCGCCGACGGGCAGGCCGACGCGGGCGACGGCGCCGACCAGGCGGGCGACGCCTCCTCGGCGGCCGCCGAGTAGATGTATTCTTTGGTGACCGTCGGGCGCCGGCATCATCGGCGCCCGACGGTGCACTACACTGCGTAGGCAGCGCGGTCCTCGCGCGACGATCCGAGCCCACAGGACCTTTGGAGCGGCTTTGTTTTCTTTGATGGACATGTTATTCGGTCAGTACGGGGGAGACCTCGCCATCGACCTCGGCACCGCGAACACCCTCGTGGCCGTGCGCGGCAAGGGCATCGTCATCCGAGAGCCCTCCGTCGTCGCCATCGACCGCAACGATGAGCGCATCCTGGCCGTCGGCATCGACGCCAAGCGCATGCTCGGCCGCACGCCCGGCAACATCGTCGCCGTGCGCCCCCTGAAGGACGGCGTGATCGCCGACTTCGACGTCACGGAGGCCATGCTGCGCTACTTCATCGACAAGGCGAGCGAGAAGCGCTACCCCTGGACCCCGCGTCCCCGCGTCGTCGTCTGCGTGCCCTCCGGCGTCACGAGCGTCGAGAAGCGCGCCGTCTTCGAGGCGACCATCTCGGCCGGCGCGCGACAGGCCTACCTCATCGAGGAGCCGATGGCCGCCGCCATCGGCGCCGACCTGCCCGTCGAGGAGCCCACCGGCTCCATGGTCGTCGACATCGGCGGCGGCACCACCGAGGTCGCCGTCATCGCGATGGGCGGCATCGTCGTGTCGCAGTCCATCCGCATCGCCGGCGACGAGTTCGACCAGGCCATCCTTTCGCACGTGCGGGACGCCTACAACCTCGCCATCGGCGAGCGCACGGCCGAGGACATCAAGATCAAGGTCGGCTCCGCCGTCCCGCTCAAGGACGAGCTCGACGTCGAGGTCAACGGACGCGACGTCATCAGCGGCCTGCCCAAGACGGTCCGCATCGAGAGCGAGGAGATCCGCCGCGCGCTCAACAAGCCGCTCGACGAGATGACCAAGGCGGTCAAAGAGGCGCTCGACGCCACCCCGCCCGACCTCGCTTCCGACCTCATGTACTACGGCATCCTGCTCACCGGCGGCGGCGCCCTGCTGCGCGGCCTCGACGTGCGCCTGCGCGACGAGACCGGCGTGGCGGTCAACGTGAGCCCCACGGCCCTCGACAACGTCGTCAACGGCTGCGCGCGGGTCCTCGAGGCCAACGCCTTCGACGGCGGCTTCGTGCAGACCAACGCCTAGCCGGAAGGGTCGTCACGCGTGCCCCGCAGCCAGAAGTACCCATCAAGCCATCTGAACGCCAAGCGCCCGTCCTCCGGGATGCGGCCGCTCGTGATCCTCAGCATCCTGTCGATCGTCCTTCTGACGTTCTACATCCGCGAGGGGGACGCCGGCCCCATCCACGCGGTGCGCTCGGGCGTCACGACCGTCACGAGCCCGCTGCGCATCGCGGGCTCGGTCGTCGCGTCGCCCTTCAACGCCCTGGGCAACGTCATCGAGAACCTGACGGCCTCCCAGGAGACCTTAAGCGACCTCAAGGCCCAAAACGCTGAGCTCACCTCCCAGGTCGCCGAGCTCAGCGAGGCCCAGCAGACCGCCACGCGGCTCGAGTCGCTGCTCGGCCTGCAGTCCACCTACAACCTCCAGTCGACCGCGGCCCGCATCATCGGGGGCTCGTCGGATGCCTGGAGCCGCACCGTCACCATCGACAAGGGGACGGCCGACGGCCTCGAGGTCGGCATGGCGGTGTGCAACTCCTACGGCGTGGTCGGCCAGATCACCGAGGTCTCCCTCAACACCTCGACCGTCCTGCTCATCTTCGACGAGTCCTCCGGGGTGTCGGCCATGGTGCAGAGCTCGCGCGCCCAGGGCATGCTGCGCGGTCAGGCCGACGGCAGCTTGCGCCTCGAGTACGTCTCGGTCGACTCCGAGGTGAGCGTGGGCGACATCATCGTGACCTCCGGTATCGGCGGCGTCTTCCCCAAGGGGCTCCCGCTCGGGACGGTCTCCTCGGTGGAGCGCAGCGACAACGACGTCTACTACACGATCGTCGTGCGCACGCAGGCCTCCACCGAGAACAACGAGGAGGTCCTCGTCATCACCGCGCTGAACGACGGCCAGGTCGCCACGGACGCGGAGGTGTCCGAGGCCAACGCCCAGGACGACGTGACCACCTCAGGTGGAGGTTCGACGGATTCGGGCTCCGCCGCGAACCAGGCGGACGGGAGCGGGCAGGATGGTACGACGACCGACGACGAGAGCGAGTAAAGGAGGCAGCCGTGCAGCTACATGATCCAGCGCGCCCCGGCGCCCCGGCCCCCGCGCTCATCGCGGTCGCCTGCGTGCTGCAGGTGGCGCTCTCGCCCCAGGTGAGCATCCTCGGCGGAACCTTCAACTTCATGCTCGTGCTCTCCCTCGTGCTCGCCCTCTCCCGCGACCCGGGCTCGGCGGCCGTCGCGGGTTTCGCCTGCGGCCTGTTCTTCGACCTCACCTCGACCGCCCCGGTCGGCCTCATGGCCCTGATCCTGACGCTTTCCGCCTTCACGGTGTCCTTCGCCTCACGCGGCTCGCTCGGCGGCCTGAACGCGGACACCATGCGCTTCATCGGCGTGGCGGCGCTCATCGCGAACATGGCCTACGGCCTGTGCCTGTTCTTTCTGGGCGACCAGGGGGACCTGCTGTGGGCCCTCGGCGGCCACGGCATCTCCTCGACCGTGCTCGACCTGCTCGCCGCCGCGATCTTCCTGGCCGCGACCGCATCGTCCTCGTCGCAGCGCGGGTTTTCCGCCCGCGGCCGCGGGACGCGCTACAAGGTTCTGAAATAGGGGAGGGACGCCACGTTGGACGCGCAGATCGTCGTCGTCATCGCCGGTGTCATCCTCGTCCTCGCGATCGTCGCCTCGATCGTGGTGCTGAGGCGCGGCGGCGGGAAGTTCACCTTCGACACCAAGAACGGCACGCGCCCCCGCGCCACGGAGGGCGAGGGCAACACCCCCGGCGTGGCGTTCAAGGGCCGCTTCACCATGCTCACGGCCGCCGTCGGCGCGGTCTTCGCCGCCATCACGGCCAAGCTGTGGAGCATGCAGATGGTCTCCTCCGACTATTACGAGGAGCTCTCCGTCCAGAACCAGACGCGCACCGTGACCACGCCCGCGCCGCGCGGGCGCATCCTCGACCGCAACGGCGTGCCGCTCGTCACCAACCGCGCCAGCCTGACGGTCGCCGCCTACCGCGACCTCGCGAGCGACACGGTGCTCGTCCGCCATCTCGCCAACGTCCTCGGCATGCCCTACATCGCCGTCCGTCGGAACATCCAAGATTACAACCAGGGCGCCCAGAGCCTCCATACCATCGCCTCCGACGTGCGCCGATCGACCGTCGCCTACATCCAGGAGCACCCGAGCGCCTTCGCCGGGGTCGAGGTCGTCGAGCGCACCGAGCGGCTCTACCCCTACGGAGAGCTCGCGGCCCACGTCCTGGGCTACACCGGCACCATCACCTCCGAGCAGCTCGCCGCCCAGAGCGAGGCGGCGTCGCAGGGGGAGTCCGACGCCGGCGCCATCAGCTACGAGTCGGGCGACATCGTCGGGCAGGCGGGCGTGGAGATCCGCTACGAGTCCCTGCTGCAGGGCATCCGCGGCGAGCAGACCGTCCAGGTCGACGCCTCCGGCAGCGTGGTGGACGCGACCGGCGCGATCCCCCCCGAGCCCGGCAGCGACATCCGGCTCACCCTCGACCTCGCCATCCAGCAGGCCTGCGAGGACGGGCTCGACCATGCGATCGCCGTCGCGAGGCAGTTCGGGTACGAGAACGCCGCACGCGGCGCCTGCCTGTGCCTGGACTGCACGAACGGCGAGATCCTCGGCATGGCGAGCGCCCCGAAGTACGACCCCTCCGTCTTCATCGGCGGCGTGTCGAACGACGACTGGAACGCGCTGTCCAGCGAGGACAGCGGCTACCCCATGATCAACCGCGCCATCGCCGGCGACTACATGTCCGCCTCGACGATCAAGCCCCTCTCGTCCCTCGCCGCGCTTAAGTACGGCATCTACGACGAGACGCAGACCACCGACTGCCAGGGCTGGTGGACCGGCATGGGCGATGCCAACGGGCGCTGGTGCTACGACCATTCGGGCCACGGTGTGATCAACCTCCAGCGCGCCATCACGATGTCGTGCGACGCCGTCTTCTACGACATCGGCAAGGGGTTCTACTACGACGAGGAGAACCCCGAGGGCCTGCAGGAGATGTTCCGCAGCTGGGGCCTGGGCGAGGCGACCGGCGTCGACCTGCCGGGCGAGAGCTCCGGGCGCGTCCCCGACGCCGAGTGGAAGGACAGCTACTTCTCGAGCTGGGACGACGCCGACCGGGCCTGGAACCCCGGCGACATGTGCAACATCGTCATCGGCCAGGGCGACATCCTCGTCACGCCGCTGCAGATGGCCTGCGCCTACGCCGGCATCGCCAACGGCGGGCGCGAGTTCGTCCCCCACGTGTTCCACTCCGCCGTGAGCCGCGACGGCAGCGGGTCGGCGGTGACCTACGAGCCCCGCGAGCGCCTCTCCGGCGCCTACCGTCAGGATTCCGACCTCGCCCTCGTGAGGCGCGGCCTGTGGGGCGTGATCTACGAGGAGTCCGAGTCCCAGGCGTCCCACTTCACCAACCTCTCCGTCGAGGTCGCCGGCAAGACCGGCACCGGCGAGAAGAGCGGTGAGGACGACTACTCGTGGTTCGTCGCCTATGCGCCCTACGACGACCCCAAGTACGTCGTCGCCGCCGTGGTCGAGCAGGGCGGCTTCGGCTCGACCTCGGCCATGTACGCGGTGCGCGACGTGCTCGGCGCCATCTACAACGAACCCGACAGCGCCTCGGTCACCGCGGGCGACGGCGTGCGCTAGGAAGGGAGGACCCATGGCATCATCGGCGGCGGCGCGCTCCGACGCGGCGCTCAAGCGGACCAACAAGCGGCAGGCCGCGGCGCGCGGGTCCCTCCGGCGCAGCGTCAGCCTGCCCGTGCTCCTCTCCGTGGCTGGCCTGGTCGCCTTCGGCGCCCTCGTCATCTGGACGGCATCCCTCACCATGTCGGAGGCCTCCTTCCCGCGCCACCTGCTCGGCATCGGCCTCGGGTGCGTGCTCGGCGCCTTCTGCTGGCGCATGGACTTCCGGGGGCTCGCCAACTACACCACGCCCCTGCTCGTCCTCGACGTCATCGTGATCTTCACGCCCTACATCCCCGGGCTGTCCTACAACGCCATGGGCATGACCGGCTGGATCCAGATCCCGGGCATCGGGCTCACCTTCCAGCCCGTCGAGCTCGCCAAGATCATCACGGTGTTCATGATGGCGGGGCTCGGCGCCCAGTACAACGGCAAGATCGACTCGGTCCGCGAGTACGTGAAGCTCTGCGGCATGCTCGCCGTGCCCTTCGGCGCCATCATCGTGGCCGGCGACCTGGGCAGCGGCCTGGTGGTGTTCTTCTCCGGCGCCGTCGTGATCATGATGAGCGGCCCCCGGAAGGAGTGGGTGCTGTCGACCATCGCCATCCTGATCGGGCTCGTCGCCATCGTCCTCGCCGCGGACTCGGTCGTCGACAGCCTGCTCGGGCACGACGTGCTGCTCAAGCAGTACCAGATGAACCGCCTGCTCGTCTTCATCGACCCGCAGGCCGACACCTCCGGCTCGGGCTACAACCTGATGCAGTCCCTCATAGCCGTCGGCTCGGGCGGGTTCTTCGGCAAGGGGATCGGCGGCGCGTCCCAGTCCGCCTCCGGATTCCTGCCCGAGGCGCACACCGACTTCGTCTTCGCGCTGCTGTGCGAGACGTTCGGCTTCGTCGGCGCGATGATCCTGCTCGGCCTGTTCGCCGTGCTCATCGTCTCCACCATCCGCGTCGCCTACCGCAGCGACTCGCTGTTCCTGAGGCTCGTGGGCACGGGCATCGTCGGCATCTGGCTGTTCCAGGTGCTCGAGAACGTCGGCATGTGCATCGGCCTCATGCCCATCACCGGCATCCCGCTGCCCTTCATCAGCTTCGGATCGAGCTCCATGCTCATGCAGCTGGCCAACGTCGGCATCGTCCAATCGATCTGGCGCCACCGCGCCAAGGCCGCCTGATCCTTCCCGTCCTCAAGGAGGTACCCCATGCGCATACCCATCGGCAGGTTGGCCGACGCGCTCAAGATGGGCGTCTCGACCCTGCGCGACTCGGACGAGCCCGTGCGCGTCGCCGTGTTCGTCGACCGCACCGCGTCCCCGGACATCGTCGCCGCGGTCCGCGACGCCCTCGTCCCCCAGACCACCTCGGCGCTCGTCCGCGTCGCCGCGCTCGACTCGACGGCCCCCGAGGTCAAACCCGATACCGATGTCGCCCTCGTCCTGTCCTGCGGCTCGGACCTCCTCGAGGACGCCGTACGCGGCATCGTGGTGGCGGGCGCCCCGACCGTCGTGCTGGCCGAGTCGAGCGTCGAGGTCCCCTTCATCGAGCACGACACCCCGATGCTCGGGCTCATCGCATCCACCGACCGCACGGGGCTGCTCGAGTCCCTCGCCCGGTGGATCCTCGACCGGACCGATAAGGCGACGGCGTTCGCCGCCAACTTCGGCTTCATGCGCACCGCTGCGGCCAACCGCACGGTGGCCTCCTGCGCGCTCACCAACATGGCCACCGGGGCGCTCGTCTTCATCCCGGGCGCCGACTACCCGGTCATGACCGCGGCCCAGCTCGGCATGATGCTCGAGCTCGCGTCCATCTACGGCAAGCCCCTGCACGTCGAGCGCGCCTACGAGGCCGCCGGCGTCGCGGCGGCGGGCCTCGCCCTGCGCGGCGCGGCGCGGGCGCTCGCCCCCCGTTCGGGCCGCCTCGGCTTCGCGGTGAAGGCACTCGTCGCCGCCGGCGGCACCGCCGCCATGGGACGGGTCCTCATGGAGGTCTACGAGCGCGACGTCGATTACAGCCGCGTCAACGCCGCCGTGGGGACCGCGGCGTCCGCCGTCCGGCGCGCGGCCGCGGGGCTCGCCGGCGCGCGTGCAGCGGAGGCGGCGCGATGAGGGCCGTCTACGAGAACCGGTTCGCCGACCTCGAGCCGCTGCTCGGCCGCGTCGAGAAGCCGAGCCGCTACATCGACCACGAGTGGGGGACCCGCTCCAAGGCCGATGCGTCCTACCGCGCCTGCCTCATCTACCCCGACGTCTACGAGGTCGGCCTCCCCAACCAGGGCATCGCCGTCCTCTACGCCTGCCTGAACGCCCGGGAGGGCTTCTCGTGCGAGCGCGGCTACGTGCCGTGGGTCGACATGGCCGACGCCATGCGCGCCGCGGGCGTGCCGCTGCTGTCGCTCGAGGGGGCGGCGCCGGTCGCCTCCTTCGACGCGGTGGGGCTCCACGTCCCGCACGAGATGGCCGTCACCAACATGCTCGAGGCCCTCGATCTGGCGGGCATCCCCCTGCGTTCCGTCGACCGCGGCGAGGACGACCCGCTCGTGCTCGCGGGCGGCCCGTCGGTCTACAACCCCGAGCCCTTCGCGCCCTTCGTCGACGCCGTCCTCATCGGCGAGGGCGAGGAGCACCTGGTGGAGGTCTGCGCCGAGCACCGCCGCCTGCGCGACGCGGGCGCCACGCGCTCCGAGGTCCTCGCCGCGCTGTCGCGCATCCCCGGCACCTACGTGCCCTCGCTCTACGAGGTCTCCCACGAGGGCGCCTGCACCGCCCACGGCTACGCGGTCCCGCGCGCCGGCACCGATGCGCCCGCCGAGGTCCGCAAGCGGGTGGTCGCCGATTTCGCGGCCACCGACCCCGTCCCCCAGTCCATCGTGCCCTACGCCAAGCTCGTGCACGACCGCCTCTCCGTCGAGGTGCTGCGCGGCTGCGCCCGCGGCTGCCGGTTCTGCCAGGCGGGCATGACCTACCGCCCGGTGCGCGAGCGCGGCGCCGACCAGATCGTCTCCGCGGTCATGTCCGGCCTCGCGCGCACCGGCTACGACGAGGTCTCGCTCACGTCGCTCTCGACCACCGACCACTCCTGCTGCCGCCAGGTGCTCGCGCGCCTGAACCGGCGCCTGGAGGACACCGGCATCTCGGTGTCCATCCCCTCGCAGCGCCTGGACGCCTTCGGGGTCGACATGGCGCTCCAGGTGGCGGGGGAGAAGAAGGGCGGGCTCACCTTCGCCCCCGAGGCGGGCAGCCAGCGCCTGCGCGACGTCATCAACAAGAACGTCACCGAGGACGACCTCGAGCGGGCCGCGCGCGCGGCCTTCGAGGCCGGGTGGCGCCGCGTGAAGCTCTACTTCATGATGGGCCTGCCGGGCGAGACCGACGACGACATCGTCGCCATCGGGCGCCTCGCCGACCGCGTCTACGAGATCGCGCGCGAGGTCGTGCCCCCCGCGCAGCGCGGCGGCGTGTCGGTGTCCGTGTCCTGCTCGGTGTTCATCCCCAAGGCGGCCACCCCCTTCCAGTGGTGCGCGCAGACGCCCGACGACGAGGTGCGCCGCCGCCAGCAGCTTCTGCTGCGCAGCGTCCGCAACCGCGCGGTGCGCGTCCACTACCACGATGCGGAGACCTCCCTCATCGAGGCGGTCCTCTCCCGCGGCGGGCGCGATATCGCCGACCTCGTCGAGGCCGTCTGGCGGCGCGGCGCCCGGTTCGACGCCTGGACCGAGCAGTTCTCCCTCGACCGCTGGGAGCAGGCCGCCGGCGAGGTCGGCATCGACCTGCGCGCGGTCGCGCGGACGCCCTACGGGCTCGACGAGCGGCTGCCCTGGGAGCACGTGAGCTGCGGGGTGTCCCGCGGCTACCTCGAGCGGGAGTACCGGCGCGCCCTCGAGGGCGTCACCACGCCGGACTGCACGAGGTCCTCGTGCACCGGGTGCGGCGTGTGCCCGACCTTGCACGTGAGCAACGTACTGGCAGGTGAGAGATCATGACCGCATCGCCTCAGGGCACCTTCCGCCTCCGCTGCGCCTATGTGAAGCACGGCAGGCTCGCCTACCTCGGGCACCTCGAGGTCATCCACACGATCGAGCGCGTCGTCCGCCGCGCGGGCGCCCCCTATGCGGTGACGCAGGGGTTCTCGCCGCACATGCGCATCGCCTTCACGTCGGCGCTGCCGGTGGGCACCGCCTCGGACGAGGAGTACTTCGACCTGCACCTCACCGCCTACGTCCCCGCCGACGAGCTGCTCGCGCGCCTGCAGGCGGCCTCGCCGGTCGACCTCGCGCCGTACCGCGCCCGCTACATCGACCTCAAGACCCCTGCGCTCACCGCGCAGATCACCCGCATGCGCTACGAGGTCGCGCTTCAGGCCGCCCGCGGCTTCGACCTCAGGGCGCAGGCCGTCTTGCGCGCCCTGGACGATGTGGTCCGCGCCGGCTCGATCCCGTACGTCCGCAGCGGGAAGGCCAAGACCCTCGACCTCGCCGCGACCCTCGTGGCGGCCGGGGCATCCCAGGCGGGGGAGGGCGAGGTCCGGCTCGCGCTCGACACGCGCTGCGGCGACGCCGGGTCGCTGAGGCCCGAGATCCTGCTCGCCGCCCTCGACCGCAGGCTCGCGCCCGAGGTGGAACGTGGAGGTCCTATCGTTTCCACGGGCATCCAGGACCTCGCGGCCGTGAAGCGCTATTCTATTTGTCGGACTGCCCAGTACGTGGAGGATGCTGACGGATCCCTCTTGAGTCCTTCGCGCGCTGACGGGACACACGCTGCTCCCTTATCCGTCTCGTCTGTGCCGTCCTTGTGAATACGCAGGGGGAATGTCCGTTCTCCCTGTTGACGCGCAATTTTCATCCTGATAGGATATCCGGCTGTTGCACTAACTGATGCATGAAGGGCAAAACAATGTACGCAATCGTTACAACCGGCGGCAAGCAGTACAAGGTCGCCACCGATGACTTCTTGAACGTCGAGAAGATCGAGGGCGAGGTCGGCAGCAAGGTCGAGCTCCCCGTCATCTTCCTGAACGACGGCAAGAAGATCATCACGGATCCCGCCAAGCTCGCCAAGGCTAAGGTCACTGCTGAGATCGTCGAGCAGTTCAAGGGTAAGAAGCAGCTTGTCTTCAAGTTCCACAAGCGCAAGCGCTACCGCCGCCTGCAGGGCCACCGCCAGCAGCTGACCCGTCTGAAGATCACCAAGGTCCAGGCCACCTCGCGTGCCAAGAAGAGCACGGCCGAGACCGAGGCCCCCGCGGCCGAGTAACCCCACGAGCTGTCTGAAAGAAGGTACTAGACATGGCACACAAGAAAGGCCTCGGCTCGTCCCGCAACGGCCGTGACTCCCGCGGTCAGCGTCTGGGCTGCAAGCGCTTCGCCGGCCAGACCGTGACCAGCGGCACCATCCTCGTCCGCCAGCGCGGCACCCACATCCACCCGGGCGCCAACGTCGGCCGCGGCAAGGACGACACCCTGTTCGCGCTCATCGACGGCACGGTCGAGTACACCCGCGGCATCAAGCACCGCGTCAACGTCCGTCCGCTCGCCAACGCGTAAGCAGACCCTTCATCTCACGCATCATCGAGAGGTCCCTGGGAGCGCATCCGGGGGCCTCTTTCTCTACGGCGGCGGGCGGTGCACACGCCCGCCGCGCATCGGACTCCCGAAAGGAGCAGGATGGCACAGTTCACCGACATCTGCCGCATCAACGTCAAGGGAGGCGACGGCGGCGCCGGCTGCATGTCCTTCCGGCGTGAGGCCTACGTGCCCAAGGGCGGGCCGGACGGCGGGGACGGCGGTCGCGGCGGGGACGTCGTCATCCAGGCTTCCGCCCAGCTCTCCTCGCTCGTCGACTACCGCTTCAAGCACCATTTCCGCGCCGAGCGCGGCACCCACGGCCAGGGCTCCCGCCGCGACGGCAAGTCCGGCGAGGACCTCGTGCTGAAGGTCCCCATGGGGACCGTGGTCCGCGAGCTCGACCCGGACACGCAGGAGGTCGCCTACGAGATCGCCGACCTCACCCGCGACGGCGAGCGCGTCATCGTGGCGCCCGGCGGCACGGGCGGGCGCGGCAACACCCACTTCGTCACCCCCACGCGCCGCGCGCCGGCCTTCGCCGAGAAGGGCGAGCCCGCCGAGGAGCACTGGATCGAGCTCGAGATGAAGCTCATGGCCGATGCCGCCCTGGTGGGCATGCCGAGCGTCGGCAAGTCCTCCCTCATCGCGCGCATGAGCGCCGCCCGGCCCAAGATCGCCGACTACCCCTTCACCACGCTCGTGCCCAACCTCGGCATGGTGCGCGCGGGGGACTACTCCTATGTCGTCGCGGACGTCCCCGGGCTCATCGAGGGCGCCGCCGAGGGCCGCGGTCTCGGCCACCAGTTCCTGCGCCATATCGAGCGGACCGCGCTCATCATGCACGTCGTCGACATCACCGGCGGCTTTGAGGGGCGCGACCCCGTGGAGGACTACCGCATCATCAACGACGAGCTCGCCGCATACGCCTCCGAGCTCGCCGAGCGCCCGCAGATCGTGGTCGCGAACAAGTGCGATGCGAGCGGCGCGCCCGAGCGGGTCGCGGAGCTCAAGCGCGCCGCGCTCGCCGACGGGCACGCCTTCTTCGCCGTCTCCGCGCTCACGGGGGCGGGCCTCAACACGCTCATGCTCGAGGTCGGCAAGCAGGTCTTCGAGCTGCGTCGCGAGCTCGCGGAGTCCAGCGAGCCCGCAGACGAGCTCGACGAGCAGTGGGAGCGCCGCCGCCGCGCCCGCGACCGCGCGTTCACCGTCGTGCCGGAGGGCGGGCGCGTCTGGCGCGTCCTCGGCCGCGGGGTCGAGCGGCTCTGCGTGCAGACCGACTGGGAGAACGAGGAGGCGGTCATCTACCTGCAGCACCGCCTGTCCAAGATCGGCGTCGACGCCGCCCTCGAGGCGGCGGGGTGCCGTCCCGGCGACGAGGTGCGCATCACCGGCTACTCCTTCGCCTACGAGGGGTCCGAGGACCTCACCGACTACCTCGACGAGCCCGAGGACGGTGACGGCGGCAGATGAGCGCCGAACCCCATCTGCCCGAGCTGGGCGCCGACCCCTCGCGCGAGTACCGCCTGGGGATCATGGGCGGGACCTTCGACCCGATCCACTACGGCCACCTCGTCACCGCCGAGCAGGCCCGCGAGGCGCTCGCCCTCGACCTCGTCCTGTTCATGCCGGCGGGCGTCCCCGCCTTCAAGCAGGGCGCCGGCGTCACCGACGCCGAGGACCGCTACGCGATGACGCTGCTCGCGACCGCCGCCAACCCGGCGTTCGACGCGAGCCGCTTCGAGATCGACCGCGAGGGCGTCACCTACACCATCGACACGCTCCGGGCTCTGCGCGCGCACTACCCGGACAACGTCCGGCTGTTCTTCATCACGGGGGCCGACGCGATCTTGGACCTGCTCACCTGGCATGACGCCGCATCCATGGCGGAGCTCGCCACCTTCATCGCCGCCACGCGCCCCGGGTACGACATCGAGCAGGCCCGCGCGCGGGTGTCGGCGTCCAACGTGCCCTTCGACGTCCGCTATATCGAGATCCCCGCGCTGGCGATCAGCTCGACGAACATCCGCGAGCGCGTGAGCGCGGGCAAGAGCGCCCGGTACCTGACCTCGGAGTCGGTCATCGGGTACATCAGGAAGAACGGCCTGTACAACAGCCGCATCGTCGAGCGGGTCGACGGCGCGGCGTCCCCGGACCGCAGATAGGAGGAACTCCGTGGCCCACGACAGCGAACCCGGATACCGCATCGAGGACAAGGGCGCCTACCTCGCCCGCATGCGCGACATGCTCGATGTCCGCATGGCGGTCGACACCCATCGCCGCAACCACACGCTCGGGGTCGCCCGCACGGCGGCCCGCCTCGCCGAGGTCTACGGGGTCGACCCCTTCCTCGCGGAGGCGGCGGGCCTCGTCCACGACTGGGACAAGGTCCTCGAGCCCTCCGAGCTGCTCGCCCGCGCGGCGCAGTACGGCGTCCGCGTCGCCGGCTCCCCGGCCAACGCCCGCGCCGTCCTGCACGGCCCGGTGGCCGCCTTCGAGCTTCCCCAGCTGTTCGGGGAGCTCCCCGACTCCGTCTTCCAGGCGGTCGCCCGCCACACCACCGCCGCGCCGGACATGACCGACCTCGACATGGTGGTCTTCGTCGCCGACGCCATCGAGCCCATGCGCCGCGGGGACTATGCCGACGCCCTGCGCGCGGAGGTGGGGGAGGTGCCCCTCGCGCGGCTGTTCTTCGACTGCTTCTCCCAGGGCCTCACCTACGTGATCTCGACGGGGCGCTACCTGTACCCGACCGCCCTGGACATCTACAACACCTACGCGCTCGCGCTGAACCACGAGAAAGGCTGATCCCATGACCGATACCGCCATCGCCGACACCCCGCTCGAGACGACCGGGTCCGAGCATCACGGCAGCTTCTCCGTCTCCTCCGACCGGAGCGCGGCGAGCGCGTCGAGCACCGGCGTCGCCGCCGAGCAGGTCGCCCGCACCGCCGCCGCGGCCGCGGACGCCAAGAAGGCGGACGACGTCGCCGTGCTCGACCTGACCTCCCTCTCCGATGTCTGCGATTACTTCGTCATCGCGACCGGCCAGAACAGCCGCCTCGCCGACGCCGTCGTCGACGAGGTCGAGGAGAAGGTCGCCGACGCCTGCGGCGAGCACCCGTTCTCCATCGAGGGGCGCGACGAGGGAAGCTGGATCCTCATGGACTACGGCTCGGTCATCGTCCACGTGTTCTCGCCCGAGGCGCGCGACTACTACCGCCTCGAGCGCCTCTGGGGCGACGCCCCCGTCCTCGACCTCGGCTTCTAGCCTAGACTTCTCGAGGGAAGCGTGCAGGCGGCCCCGTGCGGGCCGCCTTTTTTCGTCTCTCGCGGCGGCTTACCCGCGCGGGGCGTTTCGCGACCCGTACCGGTCCGAGCGCACGACCTCCGCATCGAAGCGCGCCGCCCGCCCGAACCCGACCGCCGCGTCCCCGAAGCGCTCGCGCACGGCGTCCATCGCGACCGACAGGCCGCGCCGGTCGCTCGCCTGGGCGCCCCTCTCGTCGACCTCGCAGAACAGGTCGGTCTGCACGCCGCCGGCCAGATCGAAGTCGCTCATGCCGACGCCGGCGAGCCTGATGCGCGTCCCGGGCGCCCAGACCCCGTCGAGCAGCTCCAGGGCGACCGGGATGAAGACGTTCTCGTCATCGGTCGGATGGGCGAGCTTGCGCTGGACGGTCCTGCCGCGCCCGTATGAGAAGCGCAGCTTCAGGGTCACCGTGCGCCCCGCGAGCCCGCGGCGGCGCAGGCGCCTGCCCACCGACTCGCCGAGCAGGTGGATCGCCGCCTCGACGTCCCCGCGCTCGGTGAGGTCGCGCGCGAAGGTGCGCTCGTTGCTCACCGACTTGACCTCCTCGGGCGCATCGACCGCCGAGACCGCGCTGCGCTCGGCCCCCCGGGCGCGCTCGCACATCGTCTGCGCGTTCACGCCGAAGACGCCAGCGAGCACCTGCGGGTCCGCCGCGGCGAGCTGGCCGAGCGTGTGGATGCCCGCGCGGGCGAGCGCCGTCTCGGCGGCCGATCCGATCCCGCTCATGGCGCGCACGGGCAAGGGGGAGAGGAACCCCTCCTCGGTGCCGGGGAAGACGACCGTGAGGCCGCGCGGCTTGTCCCGCTCGCTGGCGATCTTGGCCACGGTCTTGCTGCTGCCCAGCCCGATCGAGCAGGTGATGCCCAGGCTGGCGACGCGTGCGGAGATGCGGCGGCAGATCGCGACGGGGTCCTCCCGGGAGAAGCGCCCCGGGGTGACGTCGAAGAACGCCTCGTCGATGGAGACGCGGTCCACATAGGGGGTCTCGTCCTCGAGGATGGCCATGACCTGCGCGGAGAGCTCGCGGTAGCGGTCGAAGTGCCCGTGCGTCCAGATGGCCTGCGGGCACAGGCGCCGCGCCTGGGCGCTCGGCATGGCGGAGCGGACGCCGAACGCCCGCGCCTCGTAGGAGGCCGTCGAGACGACGCCGCGGGCATCGGCGTCGCCGCCCACGATGACGGGCCTGCCGCGCCATGCGGGATGGTCGAGCTGCTCGACGCTGGCGAAGAACGCGTCGAGGTCGAGCAGGCCGACGGCGGGTCCGCTCCATGCGCCGAACAGCGCTTCGGCGGGCCCGGGGGAATCGTATGTATGTTCGCCCTTCATGGCTCCAGTATACCGTGAAAACTGTGAAGACCTTGCATTTCGCCCCATCTTGGTCAAAATATGGATTTGCCTGCGGCCATACCGAAGAAGTTTGTCTCACGGGCTTCACCTGCTCCGGTCGTTGGCGTATAGTTATAAGCCGTTTGTTCGTAGTCGCAGCATATGCTGCTTGGTTGGAGGAGTTTTCATTGGCAGTCAAGATCCGCCTCGCTCGTCACGGTTCCCACAAGCGTCCGTACTACCGCGTTGTCGTCGCTGATTCCCGTTCGCCCCGCGACGGCCGCTTCATCGAGGAGGTCGGCCGCTACAACCCGCTGACCACCCCCAAGACCATCAACCTGGACCTCGAGAAGATCGCCGACTGGCAGTCCAAGGGCGCCCAGCTGACCGACGCCGTCGCCGCGCTCGTGCGCGCCGCCGAGGCCGGCCCCAAGACCGAGACCGTCGAGAAGAAGTCCAAGAAGCAGCTCGCGAAGGAGGCCGAGGAGGCCAAGCGCGCCGCCGAGGCCGCTGCCGCCGAGGCTGAGGGCGCTGAGGAGTAACCTTGTCCCTAGATCTCAACGAGCGCGCCGATGACGCGCTCGACCAGGATGGCGGGGAGATGCTCTCCGACCGCATCGCCGATCTCGTCGAGTATCTCGTCGTCAACATCGTGGACGACGCCGATGCCGTCAGCCTCGAGGTCATCGACGGCGAGGCGTCCTCGACCATCGAGGTCAACGTCGCCGATGACGACGTGGCCAAGGTGATCGGACGCCACGGCCGCACCATCAAGGCCATCCGCACCCTCGCGCGTGCGCTCGCCGCCCGCCTCGGCACCTCCGTCGAGGTAGAGGTCATGGGGTAGCGTTGGCGCGCGAATATAGGAACATCGCCCGTGTGGTCGCCCCGCACGGCACGAAGGGGGAGGTCTCCGTAGCCGGTCTACGGGGCCTTCCCTTCCTTTTGCGCCCGGGCATGACCGTGGCGCTCACGCCGCCCGCGCTCGACCGCGACCGGTTCTGCCGCGTCGAGCACGTGAACGAGGACGGCATGCTCGCCCGGTTCTCGGGCATCGCGTCCCTCGACGACGCCGAGGGCATCGCCGGATGCTACATCCTGGCGCGCGAGTCCGACCTGGACGTCGGGCCGCTCGATGCCGCGGCGGACGAGCTGATCGGCCGCGAGGTGCACGACGAGCGCTACGGATCGGTCGGCCGCATCGCGGACGTCATGGAGACCCCGGCCAACGACGTCTGGGTCGTGCAGGGTCCGTACGGCGAGGTCCTCATCCCCGTCGTCGAGGCGGCCGTCGAGGACGTGCCCGAGTCGGACCCCGTCCGCACCCATCTCATGGACGGCCTGATCGAGGTCGGACCCGAAGACGCCCCGGAGGCCCCCGCATGCTCATAGAGACGCTGTCCGTCTTCCCCGAGATGTTCGACACGGTGATGTCGACCTCCATCCTGGGTCGGGCGAGGCGCGCGGGGCTGTTCGATTTCCGCGCCCACGACCTGCGCGATTGGACCCATGACCGCCACCGCACCGTCGACGACGAGCCGTACGGGGGCGGGCAGGGCATGCTCATGAAGGTGGAGCCCATCTTCGAGGCCGTCGAGGCCATCTCGGCCTCGGGCCCGCGGCCCCGCACCGTCTTCTTCACCCCCTGCGGGGACCGGTTCGACCAGGCCTGCGCCGAGCGCCTCGCCGGCTGCGAGCGGCTCCTTCTCGTCTGCGGCCGCTACGAGGGCATGGACGAGCGCGCCTACGACCTGGCCGACGAGCGGCTCTCGATCGGCGACTACGTCCTCACCGGCGGCGAGCTCCCCGCGATGGTGGTCGCGGACGCCGTCGTCCGGCTCATCCCCGGCGCCCTCGGCGACGAGATGTCGCCGGTCGACGAGTCGTTCTCCACCCGCCCGTCCGGGGGCCTGCTCGAGTACGCGCAGTACACCAGACCGGCGAGCTTCCGCGGCCGCGAGGTCCCCCCGGTGCTCCTCTCGGGCGACCACGCCCGGGTCGACGCATGGCGCCGTGCCGACGCCATCGAGCGGACCTGCCGCTGGCGCCCCGACCTCATCGATGGCGCGGGCCTCACGCCCGAGGAGCGCGACCGCGCGCGCGAGCTCGTCGCGCGCTATCATGGACCGGACGCGCGCCCCGCGCGCGAGTAAGGAGCCCCGCATGACACCCCATGCCACCTCGTTCTTCCGCAGCCTCGTCGAATGGGTCCTCATCTTCGTCATCGCCATCGCCGCGATGCTGGTGGTCCGCGCCTTCGTGCTCGAGCCCTATGTCGTCCCGACCGGGTCGATGGAGCCCACCATCGAGATCGGCGACCAGGTCTTCGCCCAGAAGGTGACCTGCAACCTCGGCCAGTCCCCCGCGGCGGGCGACATCGTCGTGTTCCGCAACCCCGACGGCTCCTCTGACCACGACGTCCTCGTCAAGCGCGTGATCGCCACGGCGGGCCAGACGGTCGACCTCGTCGACGGCCGCGTCGTCGTGGACGGCGAGGTGCTCGACGAGCCCTACGCGCAGGGGGAGTGCTGGCCGCTCGCCAGCCAGGCCCCCGGGACCATCGTGAGCTTCCCCTACACCGTGCCGGAGGGGTGCGTCTGGGTGATGGGCGACAACCGCGAGAACTCCGCCGACTCGCGCTACTTCGGCGCCGTCGAGCAACAGGACCTGATCGGCGTCGCCGTGCTGCGCTATTGGCCGCTGAACCGCTTCGGCCTGCTCTGACTCCCGCTCGCACGGATGCCGGGC
The DNA here is from genome assembly GCF_027669965.1 of Candidatus Collinsella stercoripullorum. Classification (NCBI taxonomy): domain Bacteria; kingdom Bacillati; phylum Actinomycetota; class Coriobacteriia; order Coriobacteriales; family Coriobacteriaceae; genus Collinsella; species Candidatus Collinsella stercoripullorum. Next base: position 21,308 of record NZ_JAQECM010000006.1, read on the forward strand.
GACCGGTGAAAACTTGGGGAGATGGCCCATCGGCGCCGCGTGCGACCCGCACGACCGGCGCCGATGGGCTATCATGTCGAACCGTATGAGCAATCCGTCACGATAGGGGATCAAAGGATGGAACAATCCGCCCTCTCCTTCCAGGAGATCATCCTGCGCCTCCAGCAGTACTGGGGCAGCCAGGGTTGCGTGATCATGCAGCCCTATGACTCTGAGGTGGGTGCGGGCACCTTCCACACCGCCACCACCCTGCGCTCGCTCGGCCCGAAGCCCTGGCGCACCTGCTACGCGCAGCCCTGCCGCCGCCCCGCCGACGGCCGCTACGGCGAGAACCCTAACCGCATGCAGCACTACTACCAGTTCCAGGTGCTCATCAAGCCGAGCCCTGAGAACTCCCAGGAGCTCTACCTCGAGTCCCTGAAGGCGATCGGCCTCGACCCCGCGGACCACGACGTCCGCTTCGTCGAGGACGACTGGGAGAGCCCCACGCTCGGCGCCTGGGGCCTGGGCTGGGAGGTCTGGCTCGACGGCCAGGAGGTCACCCAGTTCACCTACTTCCAGCAGGTGGGCGGCATCGAGGTCGACCCGGTTCCCGTCGAGATCACCTACGGCCTCGAGCGCATCGCCATGTACGCCCAGGGCGTGACCTCCGTCTACGACCTCGTGTGGAGCTACCTGCCCGACGGCACCCCCATGACCTACGGCGACGTCTTCCTCGAGAACGAGCGCGAGTTCTCCGCCTACAACTTCGAGGTGGCCGACGTCGAGATGATGCGCGCGAAGTTCGACGACTACGAGCGCGAGTGCCACTCCTGCCTGGACGCCGGGTTCCCGCTGCCCGCGTACGACTGCGTCATGAAGTGCAGCCACGCGTTCAACCTGCTCGACGCCCGCGGCGCCCTGTCCGCCGTCGAGCGTGCCAACTACATCCTGCGCGTGCGCGCCGTCGCCAAGGCGTGCTGCGAGGCCTATCTCGCCGAGGTCGCGGCCTCGGACGACACCCGTGAAGGGGAGGTGGCGTAACCGATGGCTCAGTCCCGTGACTTCCTGTTCGAGATCGGCTGCGAGGAGATGCCCTCCGCACCGCTCGTCAACGCCGTCAGGCAGCTCGGCACCCTGGTCGAGCGGGGTCTGACCGAGGCCGGCCTGGCGCACGGCGATATCCGCGTCGTCTCCACGCCGCGCCGTCTCGCCGCCCTCGTCTCCGACGTCGCCACCGCGACCGAGGAGGTGCACGAGGTGAAGCGCGGCCCGGCGGCGTCCATCGCCTTCGACGCCGAGGGCGCCCCCACCAAGGCGGCCCAGGGCTTCGCCCGCAAGTGCGGCGTCGACCCCGCCGACCTCGTCCGCCGCGAGGACGCGGACGGCCGCGAGTACGTCTTCGCCGAGCGGAGCATCCCCTCCGCGCCCGCGGCGCCCATCCTCTCGGCGCTCTGCACGAAGGTCATCTCGTCCATCGAATGGCCCAACTACCGCAGCCAGCGCTGGGGCTCCACGCACGAGACGTTCGTCCGTCCCGTCCGCTGGCTGTGCGTCCTTCTGGGCGACGAGGTCGTGCCGGTGAGCTTCGCGGGCGTCGAATCCGGCAACACGACCCGCGGCCACCGCGTCCTGGGACCCGGCGAGCACGTCGTCCCCGAGCCGTCCGCCTACGAGTCCGTGCTCGAGTCCGCCGGCGTCCTGACCGAGGACCGTCGCCGCGCCGTGATCGCGGAGGGCATCGCCCGGGTCGAGACCGAGCGCGGCGGGGCCCGCGTCGACACGCCGGCGAAGGTCCTCGACGAGGTCGTGAACCTCTGCGAGTGGCCCACCGTCCTGGTCGGCTCCTTCGATGAGGAGTTCCTGCAGGTCCCGCATGAGATCATCTGCGAGTCCATGCTCACCAACCAGCGCTACTTCCCCATCTACGACGCCGCCGGCAACCTCACCCGCGAGTTCGTCGTGGTCTCCAACGGCCGCCCGGAGTGCGCCCCCGCCATCATCGAGGGCAACGAGTGCGTGGTCCGCGCGCGCCTCTACGACGCCAAGTTCTTCTACGACGAGGACCTCAAGGTCGATCTCGAGGACTTCCGCTCCCGCCTGGCCAACGTCGCGTTCCAGGAGAAGCTCGGCAGCGTGCTGCAGAAGTCCGAGCGCATCGAGGACCTCTCCCTCGCCATCGCGCACGCGGCGCGCATCGGCGCCCACGCCGCCTCCGACGCGCAGCGCGCCGCGCACTTCGCCAAGGCGGACCTCGTGAGCCAGGCGGTCGTCGAGTTCACGAGCCAGCAGGGCGTCATGGGCGGCTACTATGCGCTCGCGGCGGGGGAGAACGCCGAGGTCGCCGCCGCCATCCGCGACCACTACCGCCCGCGCTTCGCCGGGGACGAGCTCCCCGAGGGCGTCGCCGGCTGCATCGTGGCGGTCGCCGACAAGCTCGACACCGTCGCGGGCATGTTCGCCATCGGCGAGCCCCCGACCGGCTCCAAGGACCCCTTCGCCCTGCGGCGCTCCGCGATCGGCATCCTGAACATCCTCCGCGCGCGCCTGGGATGCGGCTACGAGGAGCTCGTGCCCGCCGCGCTCTCGGCCTACGCCGAGCAGGGGATCGAGTTCGACGCCGGGGAGGTGACCGAAGCCGTCTGCGCGTTCATCAAGGGGCGCATGGAGCAGATGGCGCGCGACGAGGGCATCGCCCCCGACACCGTCGCCGCCGTCTCCGCCGGGACCGTCTGCGCCCCGGCCGATTTCTTCGCCCTCGCGCGCGCCCTCGATCAGGCCCGCGCCGACGACCCCGAGACCTTCGGCAACCTCGCCACGGCTTACGCCCGGGCGAGCCATCTCGCCGACGCCTCGCTCGGCACCGAGGTCGACGAGGCGCTTCTGGGCGACGCCGAGCGCGACCTGCTCTCCGCGACCGAGGCGGCGCGCGAGCTCGTCGCCGACGCGCGCGGGCGCAGGGATTTCGACGCCCTCATCGCCGGCCTCGCCGCGCTCCGCGAGCCGATCGACCGGTTCTTCGACGACGTCCTCGTCATGGACGAGGACGAGGCGCTGCGCGCGAACCGCCTGCGCCTGCTCAACCGCTTCGAGGCGGTCTTCGCCGACATCGCGAACATCGGCCTTCTGAAGGGCTGACGCGAGGCCGCATAGCCCGCGACGGGGGCCGGGTGCCGCGAGATGACGCGGCACCCGGCCCCTCCGCGTCACGCCGGCCCCGCGCGCATCGGCTACACTGGGGGGCGAAGCCGGACGGAGGGAGTCGAGATGACGGCGACGGTCCATGTGATATCCGATGCGCTCGGCGATACCGCCTGCGAGGTCGTCCTCGCGGCCGCCGGCCAGTTCCGCGAGGGCTCGGTGCGCATCGCGCGGCTCCCCCGGGTGACGGGCATCGACGAGGTCGAGCGCTACCTCGCGCCCCACATCGCCTCCGGCGAGCCGATCGCGGTGTTCCACACGATCGTCGACCCCGGGCTGCGCTCCCAGCTCGCCTTCACCCTCCGCCACCTCGACGTCCCCTCCGTGGACCTCATGGGCCCCGCCCTCGACACGCTCTCCGGCCTGCTGGGGGACCGCCCCGCCGGCACCCCCGGCGTCATCCACAGGACCGACGAGCGCTACTTCCGCCGCATTGAGGCGATGGAGTACTTCGTCGCCCACGACGACGGGCGCGGCGCCGACGACCTCTCGGACGCCGACATCGTGCTCATCGGCGTCTCGCGGACATCCAAGACGCCGCTGTCCATGTACCTCGCCTTCCAGGGCTACCGTGTGGCCAACGTGCCGCTCGCGCGGGGCGTGGAGCCGCCCCCGTCCATCTTCGAGGTCGACCCCATGCGCCTGTTCGGGCTGCTGTCGACCGCCGACATCGTGGCCGGAATCCGCGAGCGCCGGCTCGGCGACGAGGAGTCCCGCGTGCGCGCCGCCTCCTATGCGGACCCGGAGGAGGTGGCGCGCGAGCTCGAGGAGGCGCACGCCCTCATGCGCAGGCTCGGGTGCTTCGTGGTCCGCACCGACCGCAAGGCGATCGAGGAGTCCGCCGCCGAGATCACGGCCCGCCTCGACGCGGTCGCCGCCGCGCGCCGCGCGCGTGAAACAGGGCGGCAATAATCGGCCGACGCAATCTCCACGGGTCCGCGACAGGGCCTCCATGCTTAAACCTTTTACCCCTTCCAACCTGCTGACATGGTATCGATACCATAGCGTGCTCCCTCCAGGCGCGCGCCTTTGCGCGGGCGCCGGCGCTAAGGTATACACCAGTCGGCGCGCGGTACGCGCCGGCGCGAACGCGATCGCGCACCGGATGCGGTGCGGAAAGGGGGATCATCGTGAGCAGGGACAAACGCGTCTACCGGTTCGGCACGGACGGCCGGGGCGGGGACGCGACCGAGGGCTCGGCCGAGATGAGGTACATCCTCGGCGGCAAGGGGGCGAACCTCGCCGAGATGGCGCGCATCGGCCTCCCCGTGCCCCCGGGCTTCACCATCACCTGCCAGACCTGCGTCGAGTACGCCCAGGCCGGCGACGTGTGGCCCGAGGGCGCCCTCGAGGAGGTCGCCGCCGCCGAGCGGGACCTCGAGCAGCGCTACGGCAAGCGCCTGGGGGACGCGGCGGACCCGCTCCTCGTCTCCGTGCGCTCGGGTGCGCCGTTCTCCATGCCCGGCATGATGGACACGGTCCTGAACCTCGGCCTGAACGACGAGTCGGTGCGCGGGCTCATCGCGCAGACGGATAACCCGCGCTTCGCGTGGGACTCCTACCGCCGATTCATCCAGATGTTCTCCGACGTCGTGCTCGGCGTCGACGCCGACCTGTTCGAGAACGCCCTCACCGCGCGCAGGCTGCTCGCCGGCGTCCGCACCGACGCCGAGCTCTCCGCCGAGGACCTCGAGGCGCTCGTCGGCGAGTTCAAGGCGATCTTCTCCGACCACGTGAGCGCAAAGGACCATCCCGAGCTCGTCGTCGACGGAGCCGTGGCGTTCCCGGCAGACCCCGCACTGCAGCTCCGCCTCGCCATCCAGGCCGTCTTCGGCAGCTGGATGAACGAGCGCGCCATCCTGTACCGCCAGCGCAACGGCATCCCCGACGACCTGGGCACCGCCGTCAACGTCCAGGTCATGGTGTTCGGCAACAAGGGCGACACGTCCGCGACGGGCGTCGCGTTCACGCGCAACCCGGCCGACGGCACGCGCGAGTTCTACGGCGACTTCCTGGTGAACGCGCAGGGCGAGGACGTCGTCGCGGGCATCCGCAACACCGAGCCCATCTCCGACCTCGCCTCCAAGCCCGGGCTCGAGAGCGCCGGCGCCGAGCTCGAGCGCTACTTCTCGGTGCTCGAGAACCATTACCGCGACATGTGCGACATCGAGTTCACCATCGAGCAGGGGAGCCTGTGGATGCTCCAGACCCGCGTGGGCAAGCGCACCGCGGGCGCGGCCCTGAGGATCGCTATCGACATGGTGGGGGAGGGCCTCATCACGCGCGAGGAGGCCGTGTCCCGCATCGACCCCGCCCAGCTCGACCAGCTGCTCCATCCCCAGTTCGATACCGCGGCGCGCCCCGACGTCATCGCCCGCGGCCTGAACGCGAGCCCCGGCGCCGCCGTGGGGGCGATCGTCTTCAGCTCCGACGACGCGGTCGAGCGCGCCCAGCGGGGCGAGCCGGTCATCCTCGTCAGGTGGGAGACCAACCCCGACGACCTGAAGGGCATGGTGGCCGCCGAGGGCATCCTCACGAGTCACGGCGGCAAGACGAGCCATGCGGCCGTCATCGCCCGCGGCATGGGGACGCCGTGCGTCTGCGGCGTCGAGGCCTTCCGCATCGACGCAGCCGCCAAGGAGGTCCGCATCGCCGGCAGCGACCTCGTGCTGCACGAGGGGGACGTCATCTCCATCGACGGGGCGACGGGCGTCGTGGCGGCGGGCGCGGTGCCGCTCGTCTCCGCGGAGCTGACGGGCGACCTCGGGACCATCCTCGGATGGGCCGACGATATCCGCCTCGCCCCGGACGCGGGCCGTCCCGCGCACGTCCGCGTCAACGCCGACAACCCCGAGGACGCGCGTCTGGCGCTCGAGTTCGGCGCCGAGGCGATCGGCCTGTGCAGGACCGAGCACATGTTCCTGGGCGAGCGGAAGTCCATCATCCAGACCTTCATCTTGAGCGACGACGACGCCGAGCGCGCAGGAGCGCTCGACGAGCTCCTGCGCGTGCAGACGGAGGACTTCGCGTCCATGATGCGCACCATGGACGGCCGCCCGATGGTCATCCGCCTCATCGACCCGCCGCTCCACGAGTTCCTGGACAGCCCCCGCGAGCTCGACGTCGCCATCGCCCGCCTGGAGGCGGCAGGGGGCGACCCGGAGCGCGTCCGCGCCCTGCGCGACCGGCTGCGCCGCATCGACGCGATGAGCGAGGCGAACCCCATGCTCGGCCTGCGCGGCGTGCGCCTCTCCGTGATCTTCGGCGACCTGCCGCTCATGCAGGTGCGCGCCATCGCCGAGGCCGCCGCCCGCCTCATCGCCGAGGGGCTCGACCCGCGGCCCGAGATCATGGTCCCGCTCGTCGCGATCACGGAGGAGCACGTGCAGATGCGCGAGCTCATCGAGCGCGTCCTGCGCGAGGTCGGCGCCGAGCGCGGCGTCGCGCTCGACATCCCCGTGGGCACCATGGTCGAGCTGCCGCGCGCCTGCCTGGTGGCCGGCAGCATCGCCGCCCATGCGGACTTCTTCTGCTTCGGGACGAACGACCTCACCCAGACGACCTTCGGCTTCTCGCGCGACGACGCCGAGGCGAAATTCATCCCCGCCTACCTCCACCGCAAGATCCTCGCCGCGAACCCCTTCGAGACCGTCGACGACGCGGTCCTCGAGCTCGTGCGGACGGCGGTGGACAAGGCGCGCGCCGTGAACCCGGGCATGCATTTCGGCGTGTGCGGGGAGCACGGCGGCGACCCCGCCTCCATCGTCAGGTTCCTGAACGAGGCGGGCGTCGACTACGTGTCCTGCTCGCCCTACCGCGTGCCCCAGGCGCGGCTCGCGGCCGCCCATGCGGTGCTCGCGCGCACGCGGGACTGAACGACGGCGCCCTCGCGCGTCCCGCCGGTCACGGCGGCGCCCGCGCGCGGGGCCGACGGATAGGGCATGGCGGCCCCGGGGCCGAGCTCCGGGGCCGCCATCACAGGAAATGCGCGATTTTCGACCTTGCGCGGACCTGCGCCATGCGTATAATAATGCACGTTTGTTCAACCCATGTGCCGGCCTCCGTGCGGCACCTCTGGCAAGAGTGAGGATTTGAAGATGGATTACATCCGCGCAATCGAGCGCCAGGACATCCGCGAGGACATCCCGCAGGTCCGCATCGGCGACAACGTCAAGGTCCACTACCGCATCAAGGAGGGTGACCGCGAGCGCATCCAGGTCTTCCAGGGCGATGTCATCCGCATGAGCGGCGGCTCCTCCCGTGAGACCTTCACCGTCCGCAAGATCTCCTTCGGCATCGGCGTGGAGCGCACCTTCCCGCTGCACAGCCCCAAGATCGCCAAGCTCGAGGTCGTGCGCCACGGCCGCGTCCGTCGCGCGAAGCTCTACTACCTGCGCGACAAGGTCGGCAAGGCCGCCCGCATCCCGGAGAAGCGCTAACCCGCTTTCCCGCGCACATCCGTCCGGATACCGGGCCGTCCCTCGCGGGCGGCCCGTTTTCATATCGAGTCGATGGGGGACCGAATGGCAAACATGACGAGCTCGCACCCCGCCTCGCAGGTCGCCGCCGAGCTGGCGAGCGCCCCGCCCGACCAGATCGAGGGGCTGCTCGAGCGCTACCGGGACGACCCGCGCGCGCAGGTGCGCAAGGCCTGCGAGCGCGCACGGCGGCGTCTGGACCGCGAGCGCGCCGAGCGCGAGCGCGTCGAGGGCATGTACGCTCGCATGCGCGAGCTCGGGGGAGCGGGCGTCGTCGTCGGCGTCGACGAGGTGGGGCGCGGCTCGGTCGCGGGACCGCTCACCGTATGCGCCGTCTGCTTTCCCGACGAACCGCGCATCTGGGGCGTGAACGACTCCAAGCAGCTGTCCCCGGCGCGCCGCGAGATGCTCGCGGTCCGCATAGCCGAGACCGCGCGCGCCATCGGCATCTGCCACATCCCGCCCGAGCGCATCGACGCGATCGGTATGGCGCGCTCCCTGCGCGAGGCCGTGGCGGGGGCCGTCGCCGACACGGGCCTCGCCCCCGACTGCGTCCTCATGGACGGCAACCCCTTGGGCGCCGTTCCCAACGAGCGCGACGTCGTGCACGGCGACGCGACGGTCGCCTGCATCGCCGCCGCCTCCATCGTGGCGAAGGTGACCCGTGACGAGCTCATGGTCGAACTCGACGCCGAGTACCCCGGGTACCATCTCGCGCGCTCGAAGGGATACGCGTCGCCCGAGCACATCCAGGCCATCCGCGAACGCGGCCTCACCCCCGTCCATCGCGTGAGCTTCTGCGGAAACTTCCTGGAGACCGCCCGCCTGTTCTGAATAGGCGGGAGGCCCCGGCGCATACCGCGCCGCCGTATCGGCCCGCGGTACCCGCCCGTTCGGATTCCGTTCGGGCGCCGCGCGTATGCGGCGCCGCCCGTGGATCGGAATCGCCGGATCCGCGTCCGAGCGCCCGCCGGACACTCATCCCATCCATTGGACCGGATGAGGGGAGTGCCATGGGCAAGAGGAAGCGCAAGCGGTTGGAAGACGACCTGAGGCTGCTCGAGACGTGCGCGGACGACCCGGAGGAGCTGTGGGGGCTCTCGCCGTCCGAGCTCGGCCGCGTCGGCGAGCTGATCGCCTGGGGGTACCTCGAGCAGAGCGGGTACGAGCTGCGGGAGCGCGGGTACCGAAGCCCCGAGGGGGAGGCGGACCTCGTGGTGCTCGACCCCGGCACCGACGAAGTGGTCCTGGTCGAGGTCAAGACCAGGCGGCAGCGGGGCGGCGACGCCCCCGTCTACCCCGAGACGGCCGTCGACGAGCGCAAGCAGCGCCGCTACGCGCGCATCGCCGCCCGCTACATCATGGAGCGCTACCCCGCGCGCTCCGTGCGCTTCGATGTGGTCGCGGTTCAGGTGGTCTGCGGGTGCGCCGCCCGCATCGAGCATCTGGTGGGCGCCTTCACCTGGGACGGTCCCCGGTGAGCGCGGACGGGCGGGTCTTCGCCGTGCGCACCGCCTTCATCCGCGGGGTGGAGGCGGCCCCGGTCACCGTGGAGGTCTCCATGTCCGGCGGCATCCCCGGGATCGCCCTGGTCGGCATGGCCGACTCCGGCGTGCTCGAGGCGCGGGGGCGCATCAGGTGCGCGCTGCGCTCCGCGGGCTACGAGATCCCGCGCGCGAGCATCACCGTCAACCTCGCCCCCGGGGACATGCGCAAATCCGGGTCGGGGTTCGACCTCCCCATCGCCGTCGCCATCCTCGCCGCGTCGCACCAGATACCCGCGGACGGGCTCGACGGCTGCCTCATCGTGGGCGAGCTCGGACTCGACGGGTCGGTCTGCCCGGTCCGCGGCGAGGTCGCCTACCAGCTGCTCGCGCGCGACCGTGCACTCACGCTCGCCACCGCTCCCTCCGATGCCCACGTGCCCCTCGACGGCGTGGCCTGCGGCACGATCGCCCATATCGGCGCGCTCAGGCTCGGGGTGCCCCGCGCGCTCGGGGCGCCGCGGGCGGCCACCGCATGCGCCGCGCGCGGCGCCGAGCCGGATTACGCCGACGTCATCGGCCAGGAGGTTGCCAAGCGCGGCCTGGCGATCGCCGCGGCGGGCGGTCTCGGCCTGCTCATGGTCGGGTCCCCGGGGGCGGGCAAGAGCATGCTCGCCGAGCGCATGACCTCGATCCTGCCGACCATCGACGAGCGCGAGCGGCAGGAGGCGCTCTGCATCCACTCCGTCCGCGGTGAGCCGGTCGAGGGGCTGCTCGCGGGTCGGCGGCCCTTCCGCAGCCCGCATCACAGCATCTCGGCGGCGGGCCTCGCGGGCGGCGGGCGACCCGTCGCCCCGGGGGAGATCAGCCTCGCGCACGGGGGCGTCCTGTACCTGGACGAGCTCGCCGAGTTCCCCTCGAGCGTCCTTCAGACGCTGCGCCAGCCCATGGAGTCGGGACGGATCAGGATCGTGCGCGCCGAAGGCGCCTACACCTTCCCGGCGCGCTTCCAGCTGCTCGCGGCGAGCAACCCCTGTCCCTGCGGCCACCTCGGCGACCGCGAGGTCGCGTGCACCTGCCCGCCGGCGGCCGTCGAGCGCTACCGCGCGAAGCTCTCCGGGCCCCTCGCCGACCGCATAGACCTGTGCATCGACGTTGCGCGCCCCGACCCGGAGCTGATCGTGCGCGGGGCGCAGGGCGCCTGCTCGGCCGACCTTCGGGCGCAGGTGGAGCGGGGACGGGCGTTCACCGCATGGCGCACGCACCGGAGCCGCCCCGCGGCCGAGGGATCCGCGGAGGGCATCGAGGGCGCCGTCGCCGCGTTCGGGCTCGACGAGGGGGCGGGGCGGACCCTCGTGCGCATCGCGAGGACCGGCAAGCTGACCGCGCGCGGCATCGTGCGCGTCTGCCGCATCGCGCGCACCGTCGCGGATATGGCCGAATCGGAGCGCGTGCGCAGGGAGCACGTGCTCGAGGCCTCGATGTTCAGGGGGAGGACCGCAGATGAGCGGTGAGCGTCGCTGGGAGATCGGGATCGCCGACGAGCTCTACCCGCCCCAGCTCCGCGACCTCCCCGGTCCTCCGAGGACCCTGTACGTCCTCGGCGACCCGCGGGTCCTCAGCGCGCCCTCCGTCGCGGTCGTGGGGTCGCGGCGGGCGACCCCCTACGGGCTCGCCGTCGCGCGGACCGTGGCGACCGTCGCCGCCCAGTCGGGGATCGCGGTCGTGTCGGGCGGGGCGCGCGGATGCGACCGAGCGGGAGGGGAGGCCGCGCTCGACGAGGGGGGCGTCCATATCGCGGTCATGGGATGCGGGGCGGACGTCGTCTACCCCCGGTCCTCGGCGCTCCTCATCGAGCGCACCCTGGCCTCGGGCGGCGCGGTCGTCTCCCTGTCGCCCTGGGGCGCCCAGCCCCGCCGCTACGCCTTCCCGCGGCGCAACCGCGTCATCGCGGCGCTCGCGCGGGCGCTGTTCGTGACGGAGGCCGGCATGCCGTCGGGGACCTTCTCCACCGCGGAGGCCGCCATGGAGATCGGCAGGGAGGTGCTCGCGGTCCCCGGCTCCATCCTGTCACCGCAGTCCCGGGGCACGAACTACCTCATCACGGTGGGGGCGTGCCCGCTGGTCGACGAGGAGTCCATCGAGGTCGCGGTCTCGCGGATATTCGGCGTCCTGCGCTACTGCCGCGTGCCCCCGGCCGCCCCCGAGCCGGACGGACTCGAGGCGCGCGTCATGGGCGCGCTCGTCGCCGACCCCATGCGCCCCGATGACCTGGCGGCGTCTCTCGGCATGCAGGCGACGGAAAGCCTTGCGTACCTGAGCGGCCTTGCCGCCGACGGGCTCGTCGAGCGGCTCGCGGATGGAAGGTTCGCGCCGAGTGCGAACGCGCTCCGCGCGCGGAGCGCCATCGTGCACAATAGGGGAGGATGAGACCGAACGGAAAGGGGCCCTATGGAAGACATGCGCGTGACGGTGGTGGGCGGAGGGCTCGCCGGATGCGAATGCGCCTGCCAGCTCGCCGACCGGGGGATCCCGGTCACCCTGCACGAGATGCGGCCGCAGACCGCGTCCCCCGCGCACCACACCGCATCGCTCGCCGAGCTCGTGTGCTCGAACTCCTTCAAATCGACCCGCCCCGACTCCGCAGCCGGCCTTCTCAAGGAGGAGCTCTCCCGCATGGGGTCGGTGCTCGTGTCCTGCGCCCGCGCCGCCGCCGTCCCGGCGGGCGGGGCGCTGGCGGTCGACCGCGCGCGCTTCTCCCGGCTCGTGGAGGAGCAGGTCGCCGCGCGCCCGTCGATCGAGGCCGTCCGCGGGGAGGTGCGCGACGTTCCCGAGGGCCCCTGCGTGATCGCCGCGGGCCCCCTGTGCTCGCCGGCCCTCTCCGAGCGCCTGCTCGCCCTCGTGGGGGGCGACGCCCTGTCGTTCTTCGACGCCGCGGCGCCCATCGTGGACGCGTCGACCCTCGACATGGACGTTCTGTTCACGCAGTCGCGCTACGGGGAGGCGGGCGGCGGCGACTACCTCAACGCGCCCCTCGACCGCGACGAGTACGAGGCGTTCATCGACGCGCTCGTCGGCGCCGAGCGCGTCGTGCTGCGCGACTTCGAGCGGCGCGACCTGTTCCAGGCCTGCCAGCCCGCCGAGGAGGTGGCGCGCACGGGGCGCGACGCCATCCGCTTCGGGGCGATGAAGCCCGTGGGGCTCACCGACCCGCGCACGGGGCGCAGGCCCTGGGCGGCCGTCCAGCTGCGCGCCGAGAACGCGGAGCGCAGCGCCTACAACCTCGTGGGCTTCCAGACCAACCTCACCTTCGCCGAGCAGCGGCGCGTGTTCCGCATGATCCCCGGGCTCGAGAACGCCGAGTTCTTCCGCTACGGCGTGATGCACCGCAACACCTTCGTGGACAGCCCCCGCGTCCTCGACGCCACCTTCCGCGTCCCCGGGACCCGGGTGCGCCTCGCCGGCCAGATCACGGGTACGGAGGGCTACACCGAGGCGATCGCCTCGGGGCTGCTCGCCGCGCTGAACACCGTCGCCGACCTCGCCGGCGCGGACCCCGTCGCGCTTCCGCGCACCGGGGCGCTCGGATCGCTCGTCGCGTACGCGACCGACCCCGCGACCGAGGGCTACCAGCCCATGCACGCGAACTTCGGGCTCGTGCCGCCGCTTTCCGACGGGCGCCGTCGTTCCAAGCGCGACCGCTACGCCGCCTACGCCGAGCGCGCGCTCGCCGACCTCGACGCCTACCTCGCGACGCGCCCCGACCTGTTCGGCGGGGCGGCGCAGGCATGAGCGCCCCCTCCGGGCCAGGGGGGCTCGAGGACGCGATAGCGGGCTTCCTCGCCTATATCGCGCGCATCGAGGGGCTGTCCCCCGAGACGTCGCGCGCCTACGCGTCCCATCTCGACGCCTACCTGGGATGGACCCGGCGCGCGGGCGTCGACGGCATGGGGGCGGGCGTCCGCGACCTCAGGCGCTACCTGGCGGAGCTGCGCCGGGCGCGCTACGCCCCGCGCACGGTCGCCGCGCATCTTTCCGCCGTGCGCGCCCTGTACCGGTGGATGTCGCTCGAGGGGCTCGTCGAAGCCGACCCCGCGAGCGCCCTGTCCTCCCCGAAGCTGCCGCGCCAGCTCCCGCGCGCCCTCACCGCCGAGCAGGTCGACGCCCTGATGGCCGCGCCCGACCGGGGCGGGCCCGAGGGCCTGCGCGACGCCGCCATGCTTGAGCTGCTCTACGCGTCGGGCGCGCGGATCTCCGAGCTCGCCGGGCTCACGACCGCGTCGGTGGACACGGGCGGCCGCTGCGTCCGCCTGTTCGGAAAGGGGTCGAAGGAACGCATCGTGCCCCTCTACCGCCGCGCGCTCGACGCTGCCGGGGCCTACCTCGCGACCGCGCGCCCGAAGCTCGCCGCCCGGTCGAGGACCGCCGGCCAGCCGGGGGACGCCCTGTTCGTGTCGAGCAGGGGGCGCGCCATGGGCGCGGACGCCCTGCGCGACCGGTTCCGCCGACTCGCCGCCGCCGCAGGGCTCCCCGCCGGCACGACCCCGCACGCCATGCGCCACACCTTCGCCACGGACCTTCTCGCCGGCGGCGCGGACCTGCGGAGCGTGCAGGAGCTCCTGGGGCACGCCGACCTCGGCACGACGCAGCTGTACACCCACCTGACCCCCGAGCGGCTCCAGGGCGCCGTCGCCCGCTCCCATCCCCGCGGCTAGCCGCGCCGCCGTGCGCACAAGCTGCACATTTCGCGGAGCACGGGTTGGCCCGGGACGGAAAGCCTGCTATCATGCTTCAGGCTGCGCGAGGTGCGCAGCGAACCATCACACACGCGCGGCTACTCTCGCGCCGTGGTGCCCGGGCTTCGGTAGCAAGCGCCCGGGTGACGCGGGAGGTCGGACGCCTGCGCGGAGGCGAACCACAGGAGGTATCGATGGCTACCAAGATCAACATCCGCACCCTGCTCGAGGCCGGCTGCCATTTCGGCCACCAGACCCGTCGCTGGAACCCCAAGATGAAGCCGTTCATCTTCGGTGAGCGCAACGGCATCTACATCCTCGACCTCAAGCAGACCATCGTCGAGGCCGACCGCGCCTACACGTTCCTCAAGAACACCTGCGCCCACGGCGGCAAGGTCCTGTTCGTCGGCACCAAGAAGCAGGCCCAGGAGGCCGTGAAGGCCGCTGCCGAGCGCGCCGGCATGCCCTACATCAACCAGCGCTGGCTCGGCGGCATGCTCACCAACTTCGTGACCATCCGCTCCCGCATCAACCGCATGGAGGAGCTCGAGGGCATGGTCGCCGACGGCTCCATGGCGCTGCGCGTCAAGAAGGAGCAGGCCGTCCTCGGCAAGGAGCTCTCCAAGCTCCAGACCAACCTCGGCGGCGCCCGCGACATGAAGAGCCTGCCCGCGGCCCTCTTCGTCATCGACACCAAGCGCGAGGAGAACGCCATCAAGGAGGCCCGTCGCCTGCACATCCCCGTGGTCGCCCTGATCGACACCAACTCCGACCCCGACGAGGTCGAGTACGGCATCCCCTGCAACGACGACGCGATCTCCGCGGTCTCCCTCATGTGCGAGCTGTTCGCCGACGCCTGCCTCGCGGGCACCGGCAAGGAGCAGATCTCCGAGGCCGAGATGGCCGGCACCGCCGAGCCCGCCGCCGAGGAGCAGCCGGCCGAGGCCGCCGCTCCCGCCGTCGCCGAGTAGCGACGGGTCCCAGACACCATCCACCGATATCGCGAAAGGAACGCAAATGGCCCAGATCACCGCCGCCATGGTCAAGCAGCTCCGCGAGATGACCGACTCCCCGATGATGGAGTGCAAGAAGGCCCTCGTCGAGGCCGAGGGCGACATGGACGCCGCCGTCGACATCCTGCGCAAGAACGGCCTCGCCGCCGCCGCCAAGAAGGCCGGCCGCGACACCAACGAGGGCGCCGTCGCCGCCTTCGTCGCCGCCGACGGCCGCTCCGGCGCGCTCGCCGAGGTCGCCTGCGAGACCGACTTCGTCGGCTCCAACCCCAAGTTCACCGGCTTCGCCGCCAAGGTCGCCGAGGTCGCGCTCAACACCGAGCCCGCCGACGTCGAGGCGCTGCTCGCCGCCGACATGGACGGCGAGACCGTCCAGGAGGCCCTCACCGAGATGATTCACGTCATCGGCGAGAACATGAAGGTCTCCCGCTTCGCGGTGCGCAAGCCCGCCGCCGGCGCCGTCTCCAGCTACATCCACATGGGCGGCAAGATCGGCGTCCTCGTCGAGTTCGCCTTCGAGAAGCCCGAGACCGCCGAGTCCGAGGCTTTCAAGACCTTCGCCCACGACGTCGCCATGCAGGTCGCCGCGACCGCCCCGATCAGCGCCGTGCGCGAGGACGTGCCGCAGGCCACCATCGACCATGAGATCGAGATCTACAAGGCCCAGGCCGCGGAGTCCGGCAAGCCCGAGGCCATCCAGGAGAAGATGGCCCACGGCCGCCTGGAGAAGTTCTTCAAGGGCTTCGTCCTGACCGAGCAGGAGTTCATCAAGGATTCCAACATGACCATCCGCCAGTACGCGGAGAAGGTCTCCAAGGAGGTCGGCGACACCGTCACCATCGTCGCGTTCGACCGCCTGGTGTGCGGCGAGTCCGCCGCGTAAGCGCAACGAGCGATGAGCTCACGGGCAGGCTGCGGGGTTTACGGCCCCCGGCCTGCTTTTTTATGGGCCGGGTCGGCATATAGGTTAGAATGGGTCCAAATCCAACGATAGGGGGATACCTTGTCTGAATACCGATACAAGCGCGTGCTGCTCAAGCTCTCCGGCGAGGCGCTGATGGGGGAGGGCCGCTACGGCATCGACCCCGAGGTGACCGAGCGCCTCGCGCTGCAGGTCAAGGGGCTGCACGCCGACGGTGTCGAGGTCGGCATCGTGGTGGGCGGCGGCAACATCTTCCGCGGTCTCGCCGGGTCCGCCAAGGGCATGGACCGCGCGCAGGCCGACTACATGGGCATGCTCGCCACCGTCATGAACGCGCTCGCCCTGCAGGACGCCTTCGAGCGCACGGGCGTGCCGTGCCGCGTCATGAGCGCCATCCAGATGAACGAGGTCTGCGAACCCTACATCCGCCGGCGCGCCATGCGCTGCCTGGAGAAGGGCGAGGTCGTCATCTTCGCCGCCGGCTCGGGCAACCCCTATTTCACCACCGACACCGCCGCAGCCCTGCGCGCCTGCGAGATCGGCGCCGAGTGCCTGCTCAAGGCGACCAAGGTCGACGGCATCTACGATAAGGACCCCGTCTCCTGCCCCGATGCGGTGCGCTTCGAGCGGATCTCCCACCACGAGGTGCTCGTGCGCGGCCTGCAGGTGATGGACTCCACCGCCGCCGCCCTGTGCCAGGACAACCGCATGCCCATCATCGTCCTCAACATCGAGGGCGAGGACAATATCAAGCGGGCCCTCATGGGTGAGCCCGTCGGAACCGTCGTCGTTCAGGAGGATTAACATGGCCGACATCACCGTACAGATGGACAAGACCCTCGAGAGCCTGAAGCACAACTTCGGCAAGGTCCGCACCGGGCGCGCCAACGCCAACATCCTCGCCGACATCAAGGTCGACTACTACGGCGTCGCGACCCCCATCACGCAGGTCGCCGCCGTGAAGACGCCCGAGGCGCACATGCTCATGGTCGAACCCTGGGACAAGGCCCTGCTGAACGCCATCGTCAAGGCCATCTCCGCCTCCGACCTCGGCATCACCCCCTCCTCCGACGGCACCGTGGTCCGTCTCCCGTTCCCCGCGCCCACCGAGGAGCGCCGCCGCGAGCTGGTCAAGGAGTGCCGCGAGCTCGCCGAGCAGGCGAAGGTCGCCATCCGCAACATCCGCCGCGACGCCAACAACAAGCTCGACCGCGATGAGGAGCTGACCGAGGACGAGGTCCGCCGCGAGCAGGCGAAGGTCCAGAAGCACACCGACACCTACGTCGCCAAGATCGACGAGATGCTGAAGGCCAAAGAGGCCGAGGTCATGGAGATCTAGCCTTGCGGTACAACGAAACCAAGCTCGCCGCCTACTTCGCCGACGCCCCCGAGGGCCTCGGGCTCGAGTATCTGGATATGGCGCGCATCCCGCGCCATATCTCCTGCATCATGGACGGGAACGGTCGCTGGGCCACATCCCGCGGCATGCAGCGCGCCGAGGGCCACAAGGCCGGCATCGTCGCCCTGCGCGAGATCATCACCGCCTGCGTGCGCCTGGGCGTGGACGTCCTGAGCGCCTACGCGTTCTCGACCGAGAACTGGAACCGCCCCCAGCGCGAGGTCGACCTGCTCATGCACCTGTTCGCCAAGACCTTCATAGACGAGCTCCCCCTGCTCAAGCGGGAGAACGTCCGGGTCGTGTTCCTCGGCGACATCGGTGCGCTCCCCGAGCGCACGCGCAAGGTGTTCGAGTACGGCATGGCCGAGTGCGAGGCGCACACCGGCATGGTCCTCGCCCTGGCCGTCAACTACGGGGGCCGCGCCGAGATCGCCCGCGCCGCCCGCCGCATCGCCGAGCTCGTCCGCGCAGGGGAGCTCGAGCCCGACCGGGTCGACGAGGACCTCGTCGCCGCGAACCTCTACACCGCGGGGCTGCCCGACCCCGAGCTCGTCATCAGGACCTCGGGCGAGCTGCGCGTATCCAACTACCTGCTCTGGCAGATCGCATACGCGGAGTTCTACATCACCGATACCTACTGGCCCGACTTCGATCGCTGGGGCCTGCTCGACGCCATCCTGTCGTTCCAGGGCCGCGAGCGCCGCTTCGGCGGGCTTACCTCGAAGTGATCCTCGGGCGGGGGCGCATCCCGGCCCCCGCCCTAAAGGAGCATCCGTGAAACAGACCACCACCTCCTCCGACGACGAGGGCGCACGCCGCCCGGCTGACGGGGCGAAGCCCGCTCCCGAGCGCTCCGGCGCCCTGCACGGCCTCATCGTCCGCGCGGGCTTCGGCCTCATCTACGTCGGCCTCTTCATCGCCTGCCTGCTGCTCGGCACCCTGCCCACCGCGCTGTTCTGCGCCGCCATGAGCTGGCTGTGCTGCTTCGAGTTCTTCAGGATGATGCGGCTCGACGGGAAGGTCCCCAACGAGCTGCTCGGCCTCGCGGCCTCCGTGCTGTTCCCCCTGTCGGCGCTCGTCGACGCCGTATGGCTCACCGGCCTCATGTTCGTCCTCGTGCTCTCGCTCGGGCTGTGGTACGTCTTCTCGCCGCGGGCGCGGATCGCGGACGTCGCCGTGACGGGCTTCGGCCCCCTGTACACCGGGTACATGCTCTCCTCGATCGTCCTTCTGCGCGACGCGGTCCCCGGGGCCGCGGGCGCCCTGCTCGCCATCGGCGTCTGCGCGTCGCTGTGGGTCTCCGACTCCTTCGCCTACCTCGTGGGCAGCAGGCTCGGGCGCCACAAGATGGTCCCCAAGATCTCCCCGAACAAGAGCTGGGAGGGCTTCGCGGGCGGCATCGTCGGATCGGTGGCCGTCTGGCTGATCCTCGAGGCCACCGGCTGGTACGCCTTCGACGTACCCTTCGCTGTGCTCTGCGGCGTCGCGGTGGGCGTCCTCGGCGTCTTCGGCGACCTCATCGAGAGCCGCATCAAGCGCGGCGTCGGGGTGAAGGACTCGGGCAACCTCATCCCCGGGCACGGGGGGATGCTCGACCGCTCCGACTCGCTCATCTTCGGCTGCATCACCGCGTACCTCATCCTGAGGATCGGAGGCATCGTATGACGGACAGGAACCCGGCCGCGAAGACGGGGCGCAAGCGCATCGCCATCCTCGGCTGCACGGGCTCGATCGGCACCCAGGCGCTCGACGTCTGCCGCAGGCACGCCGACCGCCTCGAGGTCGTCGCCCTGACCGCCCACAGCCGCACGCGCGAGCTCGTCGACGCCGCGCGCGAGTTCGGCGTCGCCCGCGTCGCGGTGACCGACGCCGCCCGCCGCTCGGACCCCGCGCTCGCCGACCTTCCCGCCGGAACCTCCTGCCAGTTCGGCGCCGAGGCTGCCGTCGACGTCTGCCTCCACGACGACGTCGACTGCGTACTCGTCGCCATCGTGGGGGCTGCCGGCCTCGCGGCGAGCGCCGCCGTGCTCGCGAGCGGCAAGCAGCTCGCGCTGGCCAACAAGGAGTCCCTCGTCGTGGGCGGCGAGCTCCTCATGCCGCTCGCACGCGAGGGGCAGCTCATCCCCGTCGACTCCGAGCACTCCGCGATCTTCCAGTGCTACCTCGGCGAGCGCGCGGAGCGCGCGCACGCCATCTGGCTCACCTGCTCCGGCGGCCCCTTCTTCGGCCGCACCCGCGCCGAGCTCGAGCACGTGACCGCCGCGCAGGCGCTCGCGCACCCCACCTGGAACATGGGCGCCAAGATCACCGTCGATTCCGCCACCCTCATGAACAAGGGCCTGGAGCGCATCGAGGCCATGCACCTGTTCGGCGTCGATATGGATTTCATCCGCGTGGTGATCCAGCGCCAGTCTAAGATCCACTCGATGGTGGAATACGAGGACGGGTCGGTCATCGCGCACCTGGGCGCATCCGATATGCGCATCCCCATCCAGTACGCGTTCTCCTATCCCGATCGCTGGGAGACGCCCGCGCCGCGCGTGGACTTCCGCGAGCTCGGCTCGCTCGATTTCGCCGCGCCGGATGCGGACGCCTTCCGCTGCCTCGCCCTCGCCGAGCGCGCGGGGCGCACGGGCGGCACCCTCCCGTGCGTCATGAACGCGGCCAACGAGGTGGCGGTCGCCGCCTTCCTCGACGGCGCGATCGGGCTCACCGACATCGACCGCGTCGTGGAGGCCTGCATGGACGCCCATGCGGTCGAGCCCGTGCAGACCCTGGAGCAGCTCGCGGACGTCGATGGCTCCGCGCGCGATGCGGCCCGCCGCGCGATCCGCGCGCGTCGATGACCTTCGATCGTAAGGAGCCTGATGGACGCAGCCGTCGGTTTTCTCTCCGCCCTCTTCTGGGGCCTGCTCACCCTGTCCGTCCTCGTCTTCATCCATGAGGGCGGGCACTTCCTGGCGGCCCGCGCCTGCGGCGTGCGCGTGACCGAGTTCTTCCTCGGCCTGCCGTGCTCCAAGAACATCCACCGCGTCTCGAAGCGCATCGGGACCAAGTTCGGCGTCACCCCGATCCTTCTGGGCGGCTACGCCGCCGTGTCGGGCATGGAGGACGCGCAGACGCCCTGCGCCGCCGCCGTCCTTTCCGCCGTGCACCGCCATGGGACCGCCTCCACGGCGCAGCTCGCCGCAGAGCTGGGGGAGAGCGAGGAGGACGTGCAGGAGGCGTGCGCGATGCTCGTGGGATGGGGGTCGCTCGCATGCGCGTACGAGCCCGATGAGGACCGCCGCTACTACCCCGCGTCCTTCGCCTCGGTCCCGCGCGACGCCGCCGGCCGCACCCTGTTCGACGGCCGCCGGTTCGATCGAGAGCACGCGACCGCCGAGGGCGAGCCGTGGGAGCCGACGATGGGGGAGCGGGCCTTCCTCGAGCAGGAGCGCGCCGCGACCTACGCGGGCAAGGGCTTCTGGTCCCGCGCCCTGATCCTGGTCGCCGGCATCCTCGTGAACGTCGTCTGCGGCATGCTGCTGATCATGAGCGTCTACTCCGTCATCGGCGTCACCGTCGCCGTGGACACCAACGTCATCGGCGCCGTCGCCGAGGGCTCCCCCGCACAGGAGGCGGGCATCGCCGCGGGCGACGCCATCACCTCGGTCGACGGGGAGGCGTGCGGGTCCTGGACCGACATCCTCGCCGCCCTCGACGCGACCGAGCGCACCGAGGACATCCCCGTCACCTTCGTCCACGACGGCGAGGAGCGCGCATCCTCGATCACCCCCGCCGAGGACGGCACCATCGGCATCGAGGTGAGCCGCGAGACGGTCCGGCTGAACCCCGTCGACTCCGCGCGCGTCTCGGTCGCCTACGTCGCCCAGACGGCATCCGGGGTGGCGCAGCTGCTCGTGCCCTCGCGCACCATGGAGGTCCTCGACAACTCTACCTCCGTCGTGGGCATCTCCGCCATGGCCGCCGAGGCCGCATCCGCGGGGCCCTCGACCTACCTCGCCTTCGCCGGCCTGATCTCGCTGTCCCTCGGCTTCATGAACCTGCTCCCCATCCCGCCGCTCGACGGCGGCAAGCTGCTCATCGAGGCCATCCAGGCCGTGTCGCGCCGCCGCGTGCCCATGCGCGTGCAGACCGCCATCTCCTATGTCGGGGTGGCGCTCTTCGGCCTGCTGTTCATCTACATGCTGCGCGCCGACATCCTGCGCCTGCTGTAGCATCCGGCCGCCCGGCGCGGCCCCGGGCCCGCCGGCGGCCGGACCGGGCGCATCCGATTGGAGGTAGCCATGCACACCGCACCGCTGCCGCGCAGCCTCACCAGACCCGTCGACGTCGGCGGGGTGACCATCGGGGGCGGGGCTCCCGTCGTGGTGCAATCCATGACCTGCACCCCCACCGCCGACGCCGACGCGACGCTCGCCCAGGTGCGCGCGCTCGCCGACGCCGGATGCGACCTGGTCCGCGTGACGGTCCCCACCGAGGGGGCCCTGGAGGCCTTCGGGCGCATCTGCGCCGAGTCTCCGGTCCCCATCGTCGCCGACATCCACTTCGACTACCGCCTCGCCATCGGGGCCGTCCGTGCGGGCGCGGCCAAGCTGCGCATCAACCCCGGCAACATCGGGTCCTGGGACCGCGTCGACGCCGTCATCGACGCCGCCGGCGAAAAGGGGGCGGCCATCCGCATCGGCGTGAACGCCGGCTCCCTCGAGCGCGATATCGCGGAGCGCGACGGCCTCACCCTCCCCGAGAAGCTCGTCGCATCCGCGCTCCGGTTCGTCGACCACTTCGAGGCGCGCGGGTTCACCGACATCGTGCTGTCAGCCAAGGCGCACAGCGTCCCCGTCACCATCGAGACCTACCGGGCCCTCTCGCGCGAGCTCCCCCAGGTGCCCCTCCATCTGGGCGTGACCGAGGCCGGCACCGTGCGGCAGGGCACGGTCAAGAGCGCGGTGGGGCTCGGCACGCTGCTCGCGGAGGGCATCGGGGACACCCTCCGCGTCTCGCTGACCGCCGACCCGGTCGAGGAGCCGCCCGTCGCCTGGGGGATCCTCGAGTGCCTGGGGCTCCGGCGCCGCGGGCCCGAGATCGTCTCCTGCCCGACCTGCGGAAGGACCCAGGTCGACCTCATCCCGATCGCCGAGGAGGTCGAGCGGCGGCTGGCCGGCGTCGACAAGCCCATCTCCGTCGCCGTCATGGGATGCGTCGTGAACGGGCCGGGCGAGGCGGCCGACGCCGACGTGGGCGTGGCCTGCGGCAAGGGCAGCGCGCTGCTCTTCAAGAAGGGCGAGGTCGTGCGCAAGGTCGCCGAGTCGGAGATCGTCGACGCCCTCATGGCGGAGATCGACGCCCTCTGAGGCGCCATCCGGCGCAGCGGGGAAGGGGAGCGCCCGCGTGACGCGCCCGCCGCGCCCTTGTGCATATGCCGCACCGGGCGGCCCCGCGGATCCCAAGTGCGCTATCATGCTGCGGTACCGCGCATACCCTGCAGAGTGAACGACAAGGAGTGAACGATTTGTCTACCTTCGACCGCGCGATGAAGATGTCGCGCCTCTACGCGCCCACCCTCAAGGAGGACCCCGCCGAGGCGGAGCTCGCGAGCCATCGCCTGCTGCTGCGTGCGGGCATGATCCGCAGGCAGGCCGCGGGCCTGTACAGCTACCTCCCGCTCGCCTGGCGCTCCCTGAGGAAGATCGAGGCCATCGTGCGCGACGAGATGGACGCCGCCGGTGCCCAGGAGATGCTCATGCCCATCCTCACCGACGCCGAGCTGTGGCGCGAGAGCGGCCGATGGAGCGCCTACGGGCCCGAGCTGATGCGCGTGACGGACCGCCACGACCGCGAGTTCGCGCTCGGCCCCACGCACGAGGAGACCGTCACCGACCTCATCACCAACGAGCTGCGCAGCTACAAGCAGCTGCCCGTCAACCTGTACCAGATCCAGGACAAGTTCCGCGACGAGATGCGCCCCCGCTTCGGGCTCATGCGCGGCCGCGAGTTCATCATGAAGGACGGGTACTCCTTCAACGCCACGCAGGAGAGCCTGCAGGAGACCTACGACGCCATGAAGGAGGCGTACGCCAACATCTGCGAGCGCTGCGGCCTGCGCGCCCTGCCCGTGGTCGCGGACTCCGGCCAGATCGGCGGCGACACCTCCGTCGAGTTCATGGCGCTCGCCGACGCCGGCGAGGCCGCGCTCGTCTACTGCGATGCATGCGGGTTCGCCGCGGACGAGGAGGCGGCGACCACGCAGGTCCCCGTCACCGAGGGCCCCGGCGACGGCGCGCTCGAGAAGGTGCACACCCCCGGGCTCGGCACCATCGAGGCCGTGGCGGCGTTCTTCGGCTTCCCCGAGAACGGCACCCGCAAGTCCCTCGCCCTCGTGGCGGAGGACGGGACGCCGGTCGTCTGCATCGTCCCGGGCGACCACGAGCTCAACGACTGTAAGGCCGAGCACCTCTTCGGCGCCTACCACCTCATGACCGACGAGGAGCTCGAGGGCTTCGGCCTGCACAAGGGCTTCATCGGCCCGGTGAACCTCCCCGCCGGCATCCGCCTCGTGGTCGACGAGACGCTGCGCGACTCCACCCGCTGGGCCTGCGGCGCCAACGAGGTCGACTACCATTACACCGGAGCCTGCCCCGGCCGCGACTTCGAGGTCGACGAATGGGCCGACCTCGTGACGGTGAAGGCAGGAGACCCCTGCCCGCACTGCGGCCGTCCCCTGGCGGGCGCGCGCGGCATCGAGGTGTCCCAGGTCTTCCAGCTCGGCACCAAGTACTCCGAGGCCATGGGTGCGACCTTTGCCGACGAGAACGGCGTGGAGCGCCCCTTCCTCATGGGGTGCTACGGCGTGGGCGTCTCCCGCACCCTCGCCGCCGTCGTCGAGCAGCATAACGACGAGCAGGGCATCGTCTGGCCCGTCTCCGTCGCGCCCTACGAGGTCTCCGTGATCGCCCTCGACAAGAAGGGCGAGGCGTTCGACGCCGCGGCGCACCTCGCCGACGAGCTCGCCGCCGCGGGCGTCGATGTCGTCTTCGACGACCGCGCCGAGCGCCCGGGCGTGAAGTTCGCCGACAACGACCTGATGGGCTTCCCCTTCCAGCTCATCGTCGGCAAGCGCGGCCTGGCGAACGGCACCGTCGAGCTCAAGGTCCGCGCCACCGGCGAGCGCAGCGACCTTGCGCTCGATTCCGCCGTCGAGCATGTCGCGGGGCTCGTGCGCGAGCAGCGCCGCTGACGGAGCCCCCCTGTGGACGGGCCCGGCGCCTGACCGCATCACCTCTCGGGCGACCCCCCTGTGCCGCGGTACGGGGGGTCGCCCGTTTTGTTAAGAGCGCGTCAGCTTTCCGTCGAGGATCCATCGACACCCTCTGTGCGCCCTATCATGACAGGATGGGGGGACCCGCGAGGAAAGGACCCGCATGCGCGCGCTCGACTTCGACAACACCATCTACGACGGGGAGAGCCCGCTCGACTTCTACCTGTTCTCCATCAGGTACAACCCCCGCGTGCTGCGCTTCATCGCGCCGGTGATCTTCCATCTCGTGCGCTATCGCCGCTCCCGCTCGTCCCGCGCCGACATCGAGCGCGCCATCCGCCGCTACATCCATGCCTACCTGACCTCCTTCGACGATATCCCCGCCATGGTCTCGGCGTTCTGGGACACGCACATGCACAAGATCCGCCCCTGGTACGAGCCGAGGCCCGACGACGTCATCATGACCGCGTCGTTCAACTACACGATGGAGGAGGTCATGCGCCGCCTGGGCGTCACCCGCTGCATCTGCTCGACCGTCGATTACGACACGCTCGAGCTCATCCACCTCAACTTCGGCGACAACAAGGTCAAGGCGTTCAAGGAGACCTACGGCGAGGATGCGGTGCCCGACGAGTTCTACACCGACAACCTCGTGGACCTGCCGATGCTGCGCTATGCGCGCAAGGGCTTTCTTGTCCACGGGAACGACGTGCGCCCCTTCGACCCGCGCACGCGCATCGAGTGACGGGCGGGACGTCCCGTCTCGGTTGAAGTGATGGCGAACTTGTGACCGATCCCGTTTTCCGAAAACTCTCCTTGCAATCGCAGCCGGGATGGTGCATAGTACCTATTAGTTGCTTGGGGGCGTAGCTCAGCTGGGAGAGCGCTTGACTGGCAGTCAAGAGGTCAGGGGTTCGATTCCCCTCGTCTCCACCCGAGATTCTGATAAGGCACCCGCGAGGGTGCCTTTTTCGTCACCGTCGACCGCGCGGGGGATCGAACCCCGTTCGGGGCGCGGAGCGACCGGGTGCGCGAGCAGCCGGCGCGGAGCGCGCGAGGCGGGGCTGCGGTACAGAACACGGGTCCCGGTTCCCGAGGCCGGCGGCGCCCCGATGCCGCGGGCGAAAAAAGTTCAAAAAGGTGCTTGCATCCATCCGAACGTTCCCGTATATTATTTCCCGCACCGCTTGGGGGCGTAGCTCAGCTGGGAGAGCGCTTGACTGGCAGTCAAGAGGTCAGGGGTTCGATTCCCCTCGTCTCCACCCAAGTGAAACCGCAGCCTCCGGATTCCGGAGGCTGTTTTCATATCATACGGGCTCTTGGCGCAACGGTTAGCGCAGGGGACTCATAATCCCTGGGTTGCTGGTTCGAATCCGGCAGGGCCCACCCGAACCGCGACGACGGCCCCGTATCACGGGGCCGTCTTTTCGTCGGCGCCCTCCGTCTCCGGCATGCGGATACCGGATGCCCGCCGGCACCCTCGGTAGGGGAGGCGCGCCCCGTGCACCGTCCTGTGCGCCGCGGGAGACGACTACCGCGAGGGGCCCGCGCCGGCGTCAGGCGAATTATGGAGTCCGGAAAAATCCCGCTTGCCCGGAACGGTTTGTGTGTTAGTATCTTCTTCGCCGAAAGGCTCACGGGCGATTGGCTCAGGGGTAGAGCATATCCTTCACACGGATGGGGTCACAAGTTCGAATCTTGTATCGCCCACCATCACACACGAAAGGCTCCAGGCGACTGGGGCCTTTTTTCTTGAGCGGCAGGCTGGAAGCAGGGACAGGGACCATGATTCTCCTCGTTGACAAGGTTGAGAAGAGCTTCGGCGCGCGCACGCTGTTTTCCGGCGCGTCGTTCCAGATCAACGCGGGCGAGCGCTATGCGCTCGTCGGGCCGAACGGCGCGGGCAAGACCACCATGCTGAAGATCATCATGGGCATCGACGCCCCCGATGCCGGCACGGTCACCTACGCGAAGGACGTGAACGTCGGCTACCTCGAGCAGGAGACCAAGCTCGCCTCCGACTCCTCGATCATCCGCGAGGTCATGGATGCGGCCATCGAGATCCAGCGCCTGGGCAACCGGGCCGAGGAGCTGTCGCTCCAGATCTCCGAGGCCGACGGGGACGACCCCTCGCTCGAGGCGCTGCTCGCCGAATACGGGCGCGTCCAGGACCGGTTCGAGCACCTGGGAGGCTACGAGCTGGAGAGCAACGCGCGCCAGATCCTCTCGGGCCTCGGCTTCGCGCCCGAGGACTTCGACCGCCCCTGCTCCGAGTTCTCGGGCGGCTGGCAGATGCGCATCGCGCTCGCCAAGCTGTTCCTGCGCCGACCCGACCTGCTGCTGCTCGACGAGCCCACCAACCACCTCGACCTCGAGAGCGTCCAGTGGCTCCGCGGCTTCATCTCCTCCTACGAGGGCGCCGTGCTGATCGTCAGCCACGACCGCGCCTTCATGGACGCCTGCGTCGACCACGTCGCCGCCCTCGAGAACCGGCGCATCACCACCTATACCGGCAACTACAGCTCCTACCTCAAGCAGCGCGAGGACAACCTCGAGCAGATGCGCGCCAAGCGCGCCGCCCAGGAGCGCGAGATCGCCCATATGCAGGTGTTCGTCGACAAGTTCCGCTACAAGCCCACCAAGGCCGCCCAGGCGCAGGAGCGCATACGCAAGATCGAGCAGATCCGCCGCGAGCTCGTGATCCTTCCCGAGGGCCACAAGCACGTCGACTTCAAGTTCCCCGACCCCCCGCGCTCCGGCGACCTTGTCGCGGCGCTGGAGGGCGTCTCCAAGGCCTACGACGGCAAGACCGTCTACGACGGCATCGACCTCAAGCTCTACCGCGGCGACCACGTGGCGCTCGTCGGCCCCAACGGCGCCGGCAAGTCCACCCTGCTCAAGATGCTCGCCGGCATCGAGGCCCCGACCGCGGGAACCCGTGAGCTCGGCGCCCATGTGGGCGTCGCGTACTACGCGCAGCATCAGCTCGAGGGCATGAAGGAGTCCAACACCGTCCTGCAGGAGATCGATTCGGTGGCGCCCACCTGGACCGTCCCGCAGCAGCGCAGCCTGCTCGGCGCCTTCCTGTTCTCGGGCGAGGACGTCGACAAGCGCGTGAGCGTCCTATCCGGCGGCGAGCGGGCGCGCCTCGCCCTGGCCAAGATGCTCGTCGCCCCCGAGGCCCTCCTGTGCCTCGACGAGCCCACCAACCACCTGGATATCGACTCGGTCGACATGCTCGAGAACGCCCTCAAGGCCTTCCCGGGGACCATCGTGCTCATCAGCCACGACGAGCACCTCGTCCGCGCCGTGGCCAACCGCGTGGTGGACATCCGCGACGGCAAGATGACGGTGATCGACGGGGACTACGACTACTACCTGTTCAAGCGCGAGGACCTGGCCGAGCGCGCCGCGCAGGCGGCGGGCGAAGACGCGGGCGGCACCCAGACGTCCGCGCGCAAGCCCACCGCGTCTGACTCATCCGGGCGGACCTACCGCAGGACCCACGACGCCCCGTCCGAGGCCGCCGGCAAGAAGACCCGCGAGCAGAAGCGCGCCGAGGCCGAGGCCCGCGCCGAGCTGAACCGGCGCCTCAAGAAGACCCGCGACCGCCTGAAGAAGGTCGAGCGCGAGCTCGAGACCAAGCGCGGCCGCTATGATGAGCTCATGGAGCTTATGGCATCCGAGGAGCTTTATGCCGATCAGGCGAAATTCAGCGAGGCGCTTGCGGAATACAATGGGCTGAAAAAGGACATCCCGGCCCTCGAGGACGAGTGGCTGGAGCTATCCACCACGATCGAGGAGGAGACCGCACGTGGATCTGCGTAGAGCCGGCGCCGTCGCCCTGACCGTGTTCTCCTACATCGCCCGCGTCTGCGCCATCCTGCTCGGCCTGCTCACCGTCCTGCTGTGCTTCCCGGGCGTCGCGGTGCGTCTGAACATCATGGGGCTCGTGATGGACCTCACGCAGGCCCTGCCCGACGTCATCGCCGGGTACGGCCTCATCACCTCGCCCTTCGGCGGCGTCTTCCGCTTCGACTTCGCCCTCGCGATGGTCTTCCTGCTCGTGGTCGACTACGCGGCGCAGCGGGCCGCCCGCGCCCTGCGATAGGAGCCCCCATGGACTGGAGCTACGTTCTGTACATCCTCGCCTCGGCCGCGGCGGTCATCGTGGGCATCGTGGTCCATGAGAGCGCCCACGCGCTGGCGGCCTACCTGCTGGGCGACCGCACCGCGCGCTCGCGCGGGCGCATCTCCCTGAACCCGATGCGCCATATCGACCCCTTCGGCACCGTCTTGCTGCCGCTGCTCATGATCGCCGCGGGCGGGCCGGTGTTCGCCTTCGCCAAGCCGGTCCCGGTCTACCTGGGCAACCTCAAGCACCCCAAGCGCGACGAGGTCCTCGTGTCGCTGGCGGGCCCCGCGTCCAACGTCGTCCTCGCCGTGCTCGGCGCCGTGGTGCTGCGCGTCGCCGCGGACAACGCCTTCGCGGTCGCCTCCGTGCTCGGCGCGGCCACCACCGGGGCCGTCGCGAGCTTCTGCCTGCAGTTCATCGCCGTCAACCTCTCCCTGGCCTTCTTCAACCTGATCCCGCTGCCCCCGCTCGACGGCTCGTCGATCCTCGTCCTGTTCCTCAAGGGGCGCGCCCTCGACCGCTACTACGAGGTCCAGCGCTACGCCATGCCCATCCTGATCGTCGTGCTCTACGTGCTCCCCACGGTCTTTGGCATCGACCTTCTGGGGATGTACTTCGACGTGACCCTGCAGCCCGTCTACCGGCTGCTCGTCCGCTTCGCCCTCGGATGGTAGTGCGCTACAATCGACGGGACGGCAGCATGGACGCAGACGGGGAGGGGAGGGCGCCGTGTCGTACCGCGTGACCACACAGGCCTATTCGGGCCCCTTCGACCTGCTGCTGCAGCTCGTCTCGCGCCAGAAGGTGGATATCGGCTCCATCTCGATCTCCGAGGTCGCCGAGCAGTACCTCGCCGAGGTCGACCGGCTCGAGGCACTCGACCTCGACGTCGCGAGCGACTTCCTGCTCGTCGCGGCGACCCTGCTCGACATCAAGGCCGCCTCCCTCATCCCGGCGGAGGACACCCGCCGCGCGCCCGCAGACGAGGAGCTCGACGAGTACGCGGACCTCGACGGCGAGCAGCTGCGCGAGGTGCTCATCGCCCGCCTCATCGCCTACAAGCAGTTCAAGGGCGCCGCGGCCGCACTCGGCGCGCGCATGGAGGCGGAGAGCCGCATGCACCCGCGCGTGGCGGGCCCCGACCCCGAGTTCATGGGCCTCATGCCCGACTACCTCGCCGGCATCACCCTGCGCGGGCTCGCCGTCATCTGCGCCGACCTCGACGGCAGGCGCGAGACCTTCCTGCTCGAGGCGGAGCACGTAGCGCCCCATCGCGTGCCGCTCGAGCTCACCGTCGCCTCCGTCGACCGGGTGACCATGGCGCGCCGGCGCACCACCTTCCGGGAGCTCCTCGACGGGGAGGCGACCACCGAGCAGGTCGTCGCGACCTTCCTCGCCATCCTGGAGCTCGCCAAGCGGGGGTCCGTCACGCTCGCGCAGGAGGAGAACTTCGGCGCCATCACCATCAACCGCGTCGAGGGGGCGCCGGCCTACCGGCCCGGCGACGCCCTCGCCATCGAGGAGGACTAGCGCATGCAGGATCTGGAAACGCTCGAATCGGGCTCGCTGAAGGGCGCGCTCGAGGCGATGCTCCTCGTGTCGAGCGACCCGGTGAGCGCAAGCTCCCTCGCCTCGGTGCTCGGCATCGCCCCCGGCGAGGCGGCATCGCTGCTCGCCGAGCTCAAGGTGGAGTACGAGGAGGCCGAGCGCGGGTTCCAGCTGCGCGAGGTCGCCGGCGGCTGGAGGCTGTTCACCCACCCGGCCTACCACGACCAGGTCGAGGCCCTCGTCCTCTCCTGGGACACGCAGAAGCTCAGCCAGGCGGCGCTCGAGACCCTCGCTGTGATCGCCTACCACCAGCCGGTGACCCGCGAGACGGTCAAGGGCATCCGCGGGGTCAACTCCGACGGCGTCATCTCGTCCCTCGTCGACAAGGGCCTCGTGCGCGAGATGGGCCGCGACCCGCAGCGCGGGCAGGCCATCATCTACGGGACCACGACGGCGTTCCTCGAGAAGTTCGGGCTGCGCAGCACCAAGGACCTCCCCGACCTCGAGCAGTTCGCCCCCGACGAGCAGACGCGCCGCTTCATCCGCGAGCGGCTGTCCGGCCGCACGATCCAATCAACCCTGGAGGAGACCGACGATGAGCTCGCCGAGGAGCGCGAGCTCATCGACCTCGACGACGAGGACCCCGACGCCGACCTCGTGCTCATCGGCAACGCGACGGACGAGGACTTCGATGAGTGACCCCATGCCCCCGCGCGACCCCGCAACCGGGGAGCTCATCGTCCCCATGCGCCTGCAGCGCTTCCTCGCCCGTGCCGGCGTCGCCTCGCGCCGCGGGTCGGAGGACCTCATGACCGCCGGGCGCGTCGCCGTCAACGGCGTCGTCGTCACCCAGCTCGGCACCAAGGTCGATCCCGCGCGCGACACCGTGACCGTCGACGGCGCCCCCGTCCGCCCGGGCGGGACCGCCGTGCACCTCGTCCTGAACAAGCCCGCCGGGTACGTCACGACCATGCGCGACCCCCAGGGCAGGCCGTGCGTGGCGGACCTCGTGCCCACCGACCGCTTCCCGGGCCTGTTCCCCGTCGGGAGGCTCGACCGCGACACGACCGGCCTGCTGCTGTTCACCACCGACGGCGACCTCGCCCAGGACCTGCTGCACCCCTCGCGCCACGTCTACAAGACCTATCTCGCGCTCGTGGACGGACGCGTCGCCGACGCGGAGCTCGAGCCCCTGCGCCGCGGCATCGAGCTCGACGACGGCCCCTGCCAGCCGGCGCGCTGCCGCCTGCTCGGCGCGCGCGAGGCCGCGCCCGTCGCCGCCCGGGGGATCCCGCGCGGCGCCTCCGCCGTCGAGGTCGTGATCCACGAGGGCCGCAAGAACCAGGTGAAGCGCATGCTCGGCAAGATCGGCCATCCCGTCCTGGCCCTGCACCGCTCCCGTTTCGGCCCGCTTCGGCTCACCGGGGTCGAACAGGGGGCGTGGCGCCTGCTCACCGACGAGGAGCGGCGGGGGGCC